>CANQBF010000033.1 GCA_947588895.1 uncultured Bacilli bacterium
TTAAAAAATGCTAATATTTCTTCGATCATTTAACTTCACCTGCCTTATTATTTGACGTATCTCTACTAATTAAAAAATCCTTTAATTCTTTGGCTACTTTTTCTGAAATTATCTTAGTTAACTCTTCAAAAGGAGCATTTTTTATATTATTAATATTGCCATATTTTTTTATTAATTCTTTTTTACGAGTATTACCTATACCATCAATGTTATCTAATATACTACTTATACTACCCTTACTTCTTAAAGTTTTATGATAATTAATAGTAAATCTATGAACTTCATCTTGAATTCTTGTTAAATAGTGAAATATATTACTATCTTTATCTAAAGGAATAATATTATAAGTATCGCTATCAATAAGTTCATTAGTTCTATGTTTATCATTTTTCTTTAATCCAACTACTTTAATATGTAAATTTAAACTATTTAATATATCTAGGCAAGCATTAATTTGATTAATACCACCATCAACAATAATTAAATCAGGTAGTTCTGATTTTTCGACTAAAGCTTTTTGATATCGTCTATAAATAACTTCTTGCATGGTATGATAATCATCATTTTTATCAACGCTTACTTTATATTTACGATATTCTTTTTTATTAGGTCTTCCCTCCGTAAATACGACCATTCCGGAAACAGAATAAGAGCCAAATAAATTAGAGTTATCAAAAGCATCAATTCTTTTTAAACTAGTTAAATTTAAAAGTTGTCTTAATTCTTCATTTGCATTTTCTGTTCTTTCTTCTTCCCTCATGGCTCTTGTTATTTCATTATCTAAATATATTTTAGCATTCGATAAAGCCATCTTAACTAAGTTTTTCTTTAATCCCTTTTCTGGTACAATAAAATTAGCATTAATTAATTCTTTTAAAACATCCACATTCATACCTTCATCTATAAGTATTTCTTTAGGTATTTCATGTCTATCATAAAAATTCATAATATAAAATTCTAATTCTTCTACTTCATCTAATTTAATCGTTATTAAATCATTATGACTACCAATAAGTTTATTATTACGAATAAATAAAATATTAATACCAATATGTCCTTTATCTATATATGTACCTATAACATCTCGATTAACAAAATCATGTAATTCAACTTTTTGTTTATCTAAAATAATATTGATATAATTAAGTTCATCTTTTAATTCTTTAGCCATTTCAAAATTTAAGGAATCACTATAACTTTGCATTTTTTCAATTATTTTATCTTTTAATATTTTATCATTACCTCTTAAAAAACTTAAAATATCATTTTCCATTTGGTGTAATTTATCTTGATCAATATCTTTAGTACAATATCCTAAACATTCTCCAATATGATAATATAAACATACTTGTTTAGGCATACCTTCACATTTTTTTAACGGATATAATCTATTAATTAATCTTACTATTCTTCTTGCGGCATAAGCATTCGGATATGGACCAAATATTTGTTTTTTATCTTTTCTTTTAATATTTAAATATCTAGCTACTTTTACTTTCGGATATGGTTTATTAATGTATTCAATATAAGGATAACTTTTATCATCTTTTAATAATATATTATATTTAGGATTATATTCTTTAATTAAGTTTATTTCAGTAATAAAAGCTTCTGTTTCACTACCAGTTACAATATAGGTAAAATCTGCTACTTCAGAGACCATCTTTCTGGTTTTACCAGTTACTGTACCTTTAAAATAACTATTTACTCTTTTATATAAATCTTTAGCTTTACCAACATAAATAATTATTCCATCTTTATTACGCATTTGATAACTACCAGGAAGATGGGGTACTAATTTTAATTTATCCTCTAACATAATAATCACCCGCTTCAATTACTAATAGTATAACTTAAAATTTAAAGTTTATAAAGTCATATTTTGATTATATCTTTGTAAAACCTTATCAATGTTATTTTTAAATTCTTGAAATGTTTCAATACTTTTAACTATTTCAGGATAATCATTAATATCTATATTTTTAAATTTTAAAACCTCTTCCGAAATTAATTTCTTTTCAAAAAAATCTATTCTTTGTCTAATCTCCTCTTCACTTTTATTATTCATAATATCATTTATAATAGTTTTTTTAAAATAATTAATCATTTGCATTTGAATTAATCCAAGTAAGTCACTAGCCTTAGTAAACCCTTCTTTACCCCTATAATAAAAATCATTTTCTATCGTAGCAAATAACTTCAAAGCATTATTAAAATCAAAATCTATTTCACTTAACTTTTTACATAAAGGCATAACTCCTATATTTTGAAAATAAGAACCAAAAACGATATTTGGATTAGTTATTATACATAATTGAGCTACTAATAATGCATTAAAAAAATAACCATTACTAAAGAAACGAAGTGTTGCTTGTTCAGTAAGTTCAGTATCATTGCCACTTGCCATTAAAAATCTTAAAAATGTAATATATTCCGTCATTCCTTCAGTTAAGCCATTATTAAATCTAATCAATTTATTATCTTTAATATGATTATAACCATTAAATATTTCATTATTATCTTTATCATAACAACTTGATGCAAGATGCGTAAGTTCATGAAAAAGAGTTGTTAAATAAATCGCATTACCATAACTAAATGATACTTGATTAGCTTCTTTAATTCCTTCTTCATTAATTGTAATAGTATTTTCTTCAAAAGTATAAAATCCCATAATATGTGAATTACCAAGTAATGATTCTACTTCAGTAGAATTTTCATATTTTAAAGTTTTAATTTTTTCATAAAACTCTTCTCTTTTACTTAAAGGTACATAATATTCTATATATTTTAGAAATTGTCTAAATACTTCTTTTTGGGTGGTTAAATTTGGATTATTTTGAATAGCGTTATCTAATTCTTGAGAGTTAGAATTACTATTAGTAAAATAATTAAACATTCTATTTTCTAGTTCACTTGCATTAACACTATCTAATATATTATCTGATTCATCCATATAAAATGTTTTATTATCTTCAGTAATTATGTAATAAGTTTTTCCTTCAAATACAAATGAATAATCCATTATTATCTTCCTTTATTTAATTATAGCATGAATTAATATCGTATGATAAAATATTCTTAGGTGATTTAATGAAACTTGTAAATACTTTTACACTAGAAATTAAAAAATCAAAATTTATTGCTTATTATTATATAGTTAATTCGAAAGATGAAGTAGATATTATTTTAGATGATTTAAAAAAAGAACATAAAAAAGCTAGACATATTCCATATGCTTATAAAATAGATAATTTAATTAAAAAAAGTGATGATAAAGAACCAAGTAATACTGCTGGTACACCTATTTATAATTTAATTATTCAAAATAATTTAAATAATGTATTAATATGTGTTGTAAGATATTTTGGTGGTATTAAACTAGGTGCTGGTCCTTTAATGAGAGCATACTTAAATAGTGCAAATGAAGCAATAAAAAAAGTGGATTAATCTCCACTTATATTTTTGTATATATCTTTTATTTCTTCCGGTGTTCGATAACCAATTTCTTTTTGCATCATTAGCCCATCTTTATAAAAACATAAAGTTGGTACACTCATAATTCCATATTTTTTAGCTAAATTAGGAAATTTATCAGCATCAACCTTTAAAATTTCCATATAGTCAATATCCTCTAAAATATTAGTAAGCATTTTACATGGTCCACACCATTCAGTATAAAAATCTACTAAAGTAATTCCTACATCTAGTAAATCTTCAAATTCAGTTTCTTTTTCTAAATATTTAACCATTTTAAGTCTTTAACTCCAAATAAAACTTCGCCAACTTCAACTTTGTCAGTATCAACTAGTTCTTGAGCTTTTTCTTTTGAAATTAATTGATAACTAATTTGAATTTGTAATAATTTTAAATTAAGTTCTTCAGTACTTTTATCACTAGAATTTTTAACTTCAGCATATATTTCTCTAGCTGATTGTGTTACACCTGATAAGAAACCACCAACAACTGGAGTATGTTTTAACATTACTTGTGATACTTTACTATCTTGTACCCAATTAGCAGTTACATTAAATGAACCAGCAACAAATAAAACTAAGAATAAAAATACCCAAGCTTCTAAAAATCCTAATATTGCTCCACCAATTTTTGAAGGTACGATCCAAATAACAGTTAATTTTAATAAAGTATCTATAAAGCCAGTTAATGCAAGTACAATACTTAATAAACAATATAATAAAACAAATATTATTAGAAAAGCAATTACATTATAAACTAAAATATTTAATGACGTTAAACCTTCAAAGCCGGCAAAATTAAAAAATGGTAAATGGTCTATCATAAAATTAGCTAATGGCGTTCTAATTGCATAACTAACAATTACTATAGCTATTAAACCAACTAATTGAACAGCTGTTTTGATTAATCCCTTTCTATAACCTAAATATGCTCCTAAAACTAGGAATACAATTAACGCAATATTAATTGCACTACTCATCTATATCATCTCCTATTTTAAATTATATTATATTTATAAAAAAAAATAAAGTCCTTTTTTAAAAGATAATAGACTTTAATTAAACTGTTTGATAAAATATTATTAACGAGGCGAAGTTATGACTATAGTTTTTAAAGTATCTGATAATTTAAAAGATAAAATAATTGATTATTACAAAGATATGCGTAAAGAAAAGACTCCACCATATGCTATATTTCAAGCAATGGAAGAAGATACAACTGTAACTTTATATGAAAGTGGTAAAATCATGTTTCAAGGCACTAGTGCTGATATTGACGCTAATATATGGATTGATTTAGAAAAGAAATTAAATAATCGAGTTATTAATTATGATGGTAGCGAAACTAAAGTTCAAGAAAAAAGAACGGATATCTTGGATATGGCAACAATTGGCTCAGATGAAGTTGGAACTGGTGATTATTTTGGTCCTATTGTTGTTACTGCTACTTTTGTAAAACGTGAAGATTTTGAATTCTTATTAGATTTAGGAGTAAAAGATAGTAAAAAATTAGATGATAATAAAATTATTAATATTGCTCCTCAAATTATGAAAAAAATACCTTATGTTACTACTATTTTAGATAATAAAACTTATAATGAACATTATAATAAAAATAATAATATGAATAAATTAAAAGCAATTTTGCATAATAAAGCATTATATGAACTTAAAAATAAAAATAACTTTAATTATGCTAAAATTGTTGTTGATGAATTTTGTAGTCCTGATAATTATTATCAATATTTAGAGCAAGTACCAAATAAAGTTCAATATATAACTTTTATGACTAAAGCTGAAGATAAAGTATTAAGTGTTGCTTGTGCATCAATTATCAGTAGATATACTTTTTTAAGAAAAATGGATGAATTATCTGATAGTATTCATATACCACTTCCTAAAGGTGCTAGTGAAAACGTTGATAAAGTAGCAAAAGAAATAGTAGATGAATATGGATTTGATAAATTAAAAGATATTGCTAAATTAAATTTTAAGAATACAGAAAAGATAAAAGATTAAATTCTTTTATTTTTTTTATATTATATAAAAAAGAAGAAGAAAATTAAATACGATTTTCTTCTTTCATTACATTAAAATAATTATTACCTTTATCACTAAATGATTCACTATTTTTTACTTTAATACTATGTGACCTAAATGATAAATAATTATGCATAATATTTTCAGTATATAAGAAATCAATAATGGCTTTATATCCTTCACTATTCTTATCATTCATATGTTTTTTATATGCACCACTTTGATATACAGTAAATTGATTTGGTGATATCGCTTGATAATATAAACTATATCCTTTATCATTACCAAAATGATTATTAACTGATTTAACCCAATTTATACTATGAGTACGATTATAAATAGTGTTTATAACCGCATAAGCATCTTCATAGGAATTATATTCCGCTTCACTCAATACAACACCACATAAAACATTAAATTGATTTTGAGTTAAATTATATTTTTCTAATATAGTATCTAATTTCATTTCATCAGTTATATAAGCAACAGTTGTATAAGTATCAGATACTTGATAATTAATTGTATTAATTAATATTTCTTCATGATTGTTTATTATTAATATACTTAAATATATTATTGGTAATATTATATATTTTAAATTTTTATAAATTTTATTCTTAATGCAACCCCACACAAAGTGGGAGACATATGTATTTTCGATTAAATTATTCATTTCCATCCCCCTGAATGAACAAATTAATTATACCATATATTATATTTTATGTCAAATTTTGTAAATAATTTCTAAATATTACCAAGAAAAAAAGACTTCTATTAGTCTTACTTTTGTAATACTCTTGCTTTATTAGAATTCATCTTTTCTTTATAATATTTTGGTAAAGGCATTTCTGTTGAATAAGATTTCAAATTATTCAATAAATTAGCTAAATATTCATCTTCAATATCACTCATAGTTATTTTATCAATAAGTATTTTAATATTTTCATAATCAGAATATTTCAAATAAACTTTTAATAAAGTATCTTTATTTTCTATACTTATCTCATTATCTAATATCATAACTCTTAATACATTTAATATCATATTAAATGTATGAATATTTTTCTTTCCTTTATTAATTAATCCTTCAATGTTTTCAAAAATTTTAGCATTATAATCCATTTCTTTAAGCATATAAAAACACGCAGTTAAATTATCATTTTTTAATATTAAACTATTTATATAATTTATTTCAACCAAATTATTATTAATAGCGCCATTAATTATATCAAAATGCCATTCTAAAAACATTTGCTCAATAACTGTATTAAGCATTTCCTTATTTATAATATTTTTATTAAGACCTTCTAAAACACAATCAAATAAACGATACTCTAATAAATCAGCAAGTTCAAATTTTGTCACTTTTATTCCCTCTTTCTTCCCTTTTTACAGGTTTGATTATTATATAATAAATTATGTTAAATTTCAATACTTTCGACAAAACATTGCAATTTATTCAAGCATACTCTATAAATTATTTTTTTAGTGTTCTTATCATATTATTATCATTATTTACTTCTAACATAAAGATTGAAGCCCTAACTTCCGTTCTTGCCCCTTGTACAATCATTAATAAATTATTTATTAAATTTTGGATTTTTTCAATTGATATATTACTTAATAATAATAAATCATTCATTAACTCTAATACATATAAAGTTTCTTTTAAAGATATGATAGTGTGATTTTCCTCTAAATTTAGCGCCTCTTTTTTTAAATTATATTTATTTAAATATATATCCATACTAACTTTATCTAAAGTTTCAGCTAAAGGTAATTTATATTCTTCAAATATTGTAACACTAGCTAATTCTCTAAATTTTTTAGTTTCAATAGTAAATTTGTTTTTATTAACTATAGTATTATCAATACTTAATAATAAATCCAAACATTTTTTTAAAATTATATCTATTTCTTGAATAATATTTGCTTTTTCATTAGTAATATTCTTTTTTAAACTTTTAACTTGCTTATTAATCTTTTTTAAGCTATGAGCATCTTTATAAACAGGCAAAATTTGAAAATATTCTACTTTACTTTGTAAACTATCTAACTCAATTATTTTTGTAATATTACTTTGCAATTCTTTTATTTTATTATGCAATGTTATTATTAAATTTCTATTTTCATCATTAACTTCTAAATTCAATAAATCTTTAATAGATTTATTTAAATCATCTTGATATTCATTAATATCATTATAATTATCCATATATTACTCCTACTTATATTCTATTTCATATATTTTATTTTTTTCTAATATTTTTGGTATTTCAACCCTTAAATAATTATCAGTATGACCAATACTTATACCATCTTTTATTTCTTCAATTAATACTTTAACTTTCTTATTTTTAAATTTATTTTGATATTCTTCTTCTAAAACATTAGAAAGTTCTAATAATTTATGAGTTCTATTAGTTTTTTCAATATCTTTTACTTCTTTTAATAAACAAGCTTTAGTTCCATTTCTTTTAGAATATGGAAAAACATGAATTTTACTAAACTTAATTTTATTAGCATTTTCATAAGTTTCATTAAAATTTTCTAAAGTTTCTTCCGGAAAACCAACAATTATATCCGTTGTAATTGAAATATTAGGCCTAATTTCTCTAATTTTATTAATTTTATTAATAAAATAATCGACATCATATTTTCGATTCATCTTTTTTAAAACATCATTACTTCCTGATTGCATAGGTATATGTAAATGATTACAAAATTTAGTATTAGTTTTTAACATTTCCATAAATTTATCATTTAATTCTGTAACTTCTACACTTGATAAACGTATTCTTTCTAATTTTTCTATTTTAGATAATTCATTGATAACATCAACTAAATCATGACCTTCATAATTATAAGAACCAGTATGAATACCAGTTAAAACAATCTCTAAATGATTATTATTAACTAAATAATTAGCTTCTTTAATAATTTCTGCAAAATTTTTACTACGACATTTACCTCTCATAAAAGGAATAATACAATAAGAACAGAAATTATCACAACCATCTTGAATTTTAATATATGCTCTTGTATGGTCAAAATTATCAATCATCATATCTTCAAATGGTAAATCCCGATTATTATTAATATAATGAATTTTGGTTTTATTTTTTAAATATTCTTGTATATATTCGCTAATTTTACTTTTATTAACGTTTCCGAGTAAAATATCAATATCTAATTTTTCGTACTCAGAAAAATTATTTTGAACACTACATCCTACTACCACTAAAATAATATTAGGCATTTCACGATGAATTTTTCTAACAAATTTTTTACATTTACTATCAGCAGTATTAGTTACTGTACAAGTATTAATAATAATTATATTAGCATTATCCATTTTATCAGCATAAATAAAGCCACTTTTTATTAGTGACTGTTTTATATAATTTGATTCATAACTATTAACCTTACAACCAAAAGTTTCTATATAAAACTTCATTTAACCACCCTATCCTAATAAACTATTAAGCTCTTTTAAAGCACTTAAAAAAGCTTCTTCTTTTTCATAACTTATAACCCGTACATTTGGTACGTCTTTTATTTCTTCTACGGAACTTGTATTAACTAAATCATTTAAATTAACTTTTCTAATTACTAAATCATCTTTTACTTCTTCTTTTTCATAATTAATTGAATAATTATTATTCTTTTTTAATAATTCTTGATAACTGATAATAGCTTTTTCTTCTTGTTCTTTTTCATAATCTGTACTTTCAATAATATTTAAATTCTTTTTAGCTTCTTCCTGTTCTTTTAATTTTTTAGTAAGACCTTCTAAATCTAATAATTCTTCATCTTCATCAGCATACGGATTAAAGCCATTTTCTTGCTCAGCATGCATTTCAATTTTATCAATTACATCACTTAAAGGACTTTTCTCTTTATTTTCTTCATTTGAACTCTTATTTATATAATTACTACCATCATCTTCGTCATCTTTATTTATCTTAATAAAGTATACTAATGTTACTAATAACACTAATAAAACAATTATTGCAAGTAAAAAAATGATATCTACAATATTTAAATATTTGAAAAAGGCAATTATATCATTAAATATACTCATATTTTATACCTCACGTTATTATTCTATCACTATATGTAAATTAAAATAAGTCTATTTTGACTACTTTACACATTATAGTGCAAATATTGACATTTATTATAACATAGTATTTTACATAGTTCAACTAAAAAAAGTTGACTACAATTATCACTGGTCAACCTTTCTTTTATTCTATAACATAAGGATTTTCTTGGGTTCCTTCTCCCTTTACTTCAATATTCTTGATAATATTAATTACTGGTCTTACATTTCGATAAAGATTGCCATTAACATCATATCTTATCTTACCATTAGTATCAACCATAAATAAATTAACATTATTATCTACATTTTTAGCCCCACTCATAGTATACCACATTTCAGAAATCTTGGAATTATATAAATAGAAATCTTTATTTTCATTTTTAGGACTTGCACCAGCTAAAATAACTTCATCTATAGATAATGTACCAATATTACTTTTAAAAGCATCAGCTAAGCAATAAAACGTTGGTATATTATTAGTATATATTCTTGTATAACTTTCATAAACATCATCTTTAATATTCATATCATTGCAAAACAAATTATTTGATACAAAACTTTCATAACTAGCAATTTTTTCATTAAACCATGTTTTTAAATAAGCATTCATATTGGAATCTTGGAAGTTAAGATTTTTAGTTTCCTCATTTGCTTCTTGATAATAATTGGTTAATGTTTCTGCGACATCATCTAATATTAATCTAACTGTTCCATCACCATTAATTCTAACTATCCGCCAATTTAAATTAGCAAATGAGACATAATTATTATTAACATTACCTCTAAAGTAATAAGTTACTCCAATATCATCACTATCTTTAATTAATCCTTCATTCTCAACGGCAGCTTCGCCAATTTCAGTAAAAGGCTCATTAATTTTATTATTATTTAAAATAGTATCAGCAAATGTTACAATCTTAGAATCCTTTACTCTTATATTGATACTACCTTTAAGATTATTTTCGCCAGTGTTAGTTATTTCAATAGTATAAATTTTAGTTTCTTGCTCATCAATACTTATTTCATCAGTACTAAATTCATCAATTGAATTTAAATTACCTTCCATAATTACTTTATCATTATATAAAATTTTATAAGTTCCTTCTCCTCTAACTTTGATAAAATTTATACTATAATAATTAACTTTATTACCATTATTGCTTACGGAAAATTTATAATTTTTTGTATCTTCAATATCAAATTCTTTACCATCAACATAGTTAATCGAAATCATGCCATCAACTTCAATATCTTCTGTGGTTAATACTTTATCATAAAATAAATATAAAATACCTACAATTATAAAACAAAGGATAATAAGACCATTAATAGCTAAAGCTGATTTGTAAGATTTTTTCATTTTTAATTTTACTAATATAGGATATTGCAACTTCATCATCCTCTCATTAAAATTATATAAAAAAGATAAAATAAAGTCAATTTAGTTAATGACTATTCAGCTCTAAGGAGTGAAATTTTTTCGCAATCAATCAATTTGATATAATATATACAAAGGTAGGTTGATTAATATG
>CANQBF010000034.1 GCA_947588895.1 uncultured Bacilli bacterium
AGGGGATTAGTTAAATGGTATAATAGGAGTCTCCAAAACTTTAGTTGGGAGTTCGATTCTCTCATCCCCTGCCATTTTTTAAAATTACTCCATTGTTGGAGTTTTTATTTTGTAATAAATAATCAGAAAATAATTTTATAACTTATATTTATTGATTTTAAATATTACATACTTTATAATTTAAATACAAAGTAAAGAGGTTGTTTAATGAAAAAAGTAAAAATAATATTATTAACATTAATACTTTTATTAATGCCAACCATTGTATTAGCAGATGGTATAGAAAATTATTATATTAATGCAACTATACTAAATAATGGTGATATAGAAGTAGAAGAATATTTTAATTTAACTGGTTTTTATAATGGAATGGAAAGAATTATTGATTATAAAAATATTTATGCTCCCGATTTCAATCCTCTTAGTGAATCATATGGAGGAAGTAGTATTCATAATGGTAATGGTATAACATTAAAAGAAATAAGAGGTGTTGATTTAAATAATAATTTTAATTTTACTAATATTAATGGTGATTTATTTGAAAAAACTAATAGTGCAGAAAGAGGAGATTATGGTGTCTATAAAATAACTAAATCTAATGTTGGAGAAACATATCAAATATATATACCAAGTAGTAAAAATAAAGCTTTTTATATAAAATATATACTTCATAACATGGCAATATTACATAATGATGTAGCTGAACTAGGATGGAATGTAGTTGGTAAAAGTTTAAATGAAAACATTAATAATTTAAAAGTAACAATAAACATTCCCAATAATAATAATTTAATAAAAGTATGGGCACATGGTCCTTTAAATGGCGAAAGTAAAATAATAGCCAATGATAAAGTTGAAGCTACTATTAAAAATTTAAGTTATAATACAGCTGTTGATGTAAGATTAGTATTTGATAAACAAGTAATAAACAATTCTACAAAATTAACAAATGTTAATGCCTTAGATAAAATTATTAATTACGAAACTAAGTTAGCTGACGAAGCAAATAAACAAAGAGAAGAAATTAAAAATAATGAAATAAAAAGAATAAATAATTTATTTTCAAATTTAGAGCAAGAACCAAGTAGATATAATTATGATCATTTAAATGATGTTATACTTGATTTAGAATATAGTGATTTACAAAATGAATATACAAATAAATTAATTACATATCAATCTAAAGTAGATAATTATGAATATAGTAAATTTAGTTTATTAATAACCAATATTGACTATAATTCTTATTTAAAAGCAAGTGTATATCCAGATAATGTATTTAGTGATACATTGAAAGGAAAAATGAATAATGAATTAGCAATATTAGAAAAGAAGATAACTAATCAAGAATTAAAATTAGAGAAAGTTTTAATTGCAATAACTTTAGTGTTTACAATAATATCATATTTAACATTATATAAAAATAAAATAAGTTGTCGGAAAATTAAAAATGTAAATCCTCAATATTTAAGAGATTTACCTGATAATTTATTACCTGTATCTGCAGGATTATTAATTAATAAAAGTATAAGTAAATTTGAAATATCTGCGACATTATTAGATTTAATAAGAAGAAAAATAGTAACACTAGAAAAAGATGATAAAGATAATAATATATTACGTTTAACGCCAAACAATAAATTTTTATCTACTAGTGATGATCTTTTTATTAAAATGATATTTGAAAATAACAATACATTTAATTTAAACGAAAATAAAGTAATAAATGATACTAAATTTGAAAAATGGCGTGATTATGAATTAAATATATTAAAAAATAATAGATTAATAAAAGATAATGTAAAGACAAACAATAAAGTTAGAGGAGAATATTTAATATTTGGAATTATTTTTCTATTTATAAGAATATTATCACCAATAGGATTAATATTTTTAACTATATATGGAGTTAAAAAATATCGTGAAAATATTCATATATTTTATATGCTAATTATTAATATTATATTAGCATTAATATCAATAGTTTCTAATCATTTTGTTCATGTATCTATAGTATTTATTATTTTTTCTACTATGATAATGAAACATAATTTAAAAAGAACTACTTTTAAAATAAATATGAAATTAACAGATAAAGGTAAAGAAGAACGAAATAAACTTTATGCTATTAGAAACTTCTTAAATGACTTTTCTATAATAAATGAAAGAGAAATACCAGAAGTTACATTATGGGAAAGATATTTAGTATTTGCTACAGCATTTGGAATAGGTGAAAAAGTTTTAAAAAGCATGCAAATTAAGTTAGAAAATCAACAAGTTGAAGTATTATCTAGTAATTTATTACTTGATGGATATATTTGTAATTCTATATATAATTCAGCTACTAACATATCTAATAGAGTATCTGAACTTTCTATGCCAAGTGTTTATTATTCTAAAATACTAACATCAGGTTCTAGTGGTAGCAGTAGTGGTGGTAGTTCATATTCATCCGGAAGTGGTGGCGGAGGCGGTTTCTCTGGCGGTTCATCAGGTGGAGGTTCATTTGGTGGTGGCGGAGGCGGTGGACGCTTCTAAATAACTACACTATTAAATATTATCTAGTAATTTTTACTAGATTTTTTTATTTTTTGTAACCATTATTTAAAATTAAACGTCTTTATAATGAGTCGACTTAATGGAGGTATCAATTTGAAAAATAATATTAACTTTAAAATAGAAACAATAATTGATGAATATTCAAATTATGTCTTTAAAATTGTCAACAATATTGTTGGTACTTCTCTACCATATCAAGATAAAGAAGAAATAGTAGCAGATGTATTTTATTTATTATGGAAAAATCAAGATAATATTAACAAAGATTTAAAATCTTATCTTGCAGTTATTGCTAGAAATTTAACATATACAAAACTTAGGAATAATAAAATAAATCTTGAATTAAAAGAAGATTTAATAAATGATAATCAAACTATCGATAATAATAATGTCATTAATAACATTATTATATGGCAAAAAATTAAAGAATTAAGTGCAATAGAAAGAAAGATTTTTACCCTTTATTATGTTGATGGATTCAAAATAAAAGAAATAGCTAAACAATTAAAATTAACACAAAGTGGAATAAAAATTAAACTTTATCGGATAAGAAAAAAATTAAAGGAGGAAATATTATGAATAAAATTGATACACAAAAAATTAAAGATATAACAAATCAATTAATTGGTTATGAAAATTTTAAAATGGAGGAAAAAATGAAAAAAACTAAATTACGAAATATTACTTTTATATTTATCGGAATAATTTTATTAGGAATTAGTACAATGACTGTTAATGCTTTAACAAATAATGCTGTAGATGAAGCCATAAAAAAAATAATACCATTTAAAGTTATTAATAAAAATGATGAAGATATTAAGAATGCAACTTGTACTGAACTTGAAAATGGTAATATTTCTTGTACTATCGAAGAAGATTCAGAAAATAGTGATAAAAAATTCGAAATAAATGTTGAGTATAATCCAAATTATGATAAAGAAAAAGGCGAAACATTTTACTATGAGTATAATGAAAAATAATAACTCATAACTTGACTTATATCTACTTTTTATTTATAATTTTAGATAAATGAGGGGGAATATTTGTGCAAATAATAGTGTTAATTATTTTGAAAAAAATCAAATTGCTTTATTACAACCTTTTATTAATCCTATAACTAAAAAGACTGAAATAAAAATTGATAATCATCCCCCCGAATGGATGAACAATATACTATTTTATATCATTATTTTTGCAGTGTAACATCTAATTTAAAAAATAAAACTAAAATATTAGCTAAATAAAATTTTATAAAAGGAGATATTTTTATGAATTTAACAGACATTTCATACCCTGAATTATTTACTAAATATAATAATAAAAATGATTTACAAAACATAGTTTTTGATAAAGATTATAAAAAAGTAGAAAATAAAAGTGATTTTGGTATTGTATTTGGTGGTATATCTATGATTCCTTATCGTATTGATGAAGCCCTTAAATTATATAATGAAGATTTAATTGATAAGTTAGTATTAACTGGAGGTATTGGCTTTTTAAATAAAGACCGTAAGACACCTGAGGCTTTAAAAATGCATAAATATTTATTACAACATGGTGTACCTGATAGCGATATTATTGTAGAAAGTAAATCAAGAAATACTTTTGAAAATGTTGTATTATTCTTACAAACTTTAAATAAAGATTACACAATAGATGAAACTACTTTTACCTTAATAACATCAGACTTTCATTTAAAAAGATGTATGGCAATGGTAAAAAATTTATTAACTAAAGAAGCTACACTTTATGGTAAAGGTGTCAAAGATAATATTACCGATATAGATACTTGGCACACTAATTTATATGGCCGAAGATTAATATTACAAGAAGCATTTTTATTATGTTATTATGCTAAAAAAGGCACAATAAAAGATTTAGAAATTACTTTAAAAAAATAAATTATTCATACAAAAATACTAACCTTATTGGCTAGTATTTTTATTATCCTAATATTCTTTGAATCATTTTTATAAATTCAATAATTAAGTTACTTGATTTACTTTCAATTATTAATTTTTTAGCTAATACAATATCATCAGTAATAATATTATCAACATTTAAATTAATCATATTATTGATACTATTATTAGTATTTACTGTCCAACCATAAACTTCTCTTCCCTCTTTATGTAATTTACTAATTAATTTTTTATTAATACTTGATGCTTCAATACTAAAATAATTTGCATCTTTAAATTGAAGTAAATCACCATAAGCAAGACTCATAACATATACTGTAATAATATCTTTATTTACTTTTTTAACATTTTCTAAAACATTATAAACTTGACTAGTTACTACACAATCATTTACAAAATCATTTTCAATAATAATATCAATAACATTTTTTTCAAAATCAACTTCTTTACCAGTTGGTTTCAATTCAATATTAAGTTTCATATTATTATCTTTTGCCCATTTAATAACATCTTTAAGTAAAGGAATTCTTTCATTATGATATTTAATATCTTTCCAACTTCCGGCATCATATTCTTTTATTTCATCATAAGTTACTTCCCAAGTATTTTTATTTATACCTGTTGTTCTTTTAAAATTAGTATCATGCATAACAATTATCTCATTATCTTTTGTTTGTTGGACATCAAGTTCAATCCAGGAAGCACCAAGTTCTTTAGCTTTAATAAATGAGGCCATCGTATTTTCTGGAGCTTCACTACTTGCACCCCGGTGAGCTGTAACTTCCATATTTTTAATATACTCTATATTTAAATTATATTTACCTTTATTTAATCCATAAACAAATATGGAAGTAGTTATAAAAGTAATTATAATAAGCATGGTAATTAATACATGCCATTTTTTATTAGTAACTAACTTATACTCTTTAATATTTAAATGTTTAATTTTTTCTTTATTCTCTAATTTATGTTTATAAAATAAAGTGCTTATACAAGCATACCCTATTGATGTTCCTAAAATCATATAAATAATTAAACTTATTAAAATAAAGATTACAATTATTGTAATTAATATTGATTCTAATATAACAATTCTTTTAAATATTTTATTTAATACTAATATTCCAATAATACCCATAATGATAAATATTAGATAAATAATAAATAAACTTAATTCTAATAAAACAATTCTACTTAAATCTTTTAATTTATTATTATTACTTAATTTTTCACTATTTAATCTAGCTTCTTTAAAATTATTATCTTCTAAAAAATAATAATGTAATACATATAACCATTTTAATAATAAATACATTAAAAAGATAACTAAGAAAATAAATGCTACTAATAATATTTGATTATTTTTAATATAATCCATAATAAATTCTGGTATTTTAATTGATGTTATAACTCCTGTACCTACCCCAATATTTAAAAATGGTATTAAAAATAATACTAATAATAATATTCCTAAATTTTTAATTTTAAATATTCTTAAAGCTTTATTAAAAGCTAAATTAACAGTATCTTTTAAAGTTATTTTTTTATTTTGATAATTGGCATCACACAAAATAATAATTGCTCCAATATCAAAAATTGTATAAAAACCAATTAATAATAAAAGAATAAATAATGCAATTAAAGTTATGGGATTAGTAATAAAGCTAATTGCATTCTCTAAAGTTAAATAACTATAGCCAGTAAAATGCATAATAAATTTAAAACAATTTAAAAATATAGGAGTAAAAATTAAGACAGTTAATAATTTAAAGATTAATTCAAATTTAATTAATTGATTTAAATTTTTGAAAATTACTTTTTTAAAATCCTTCAACATTTTACACACTTCCTACTAATAGTTTATCATATTTATGAGACTATTTTTATATTTTTTTAGAATATAGTATAATATTTTTAGATAAGGAATATATTTATGAAACAAAGAATATTAATTATAATTATTATTTTATTAATTTTAATGGGAGGTTTTATCTTGGTAATAAGAAACAATAATAAAAAACTTATCATTAATAATTATCAATCTTTACATTATCAAATTATTGATGAAAGTGAAAATTGTCAAGAAAATAAAGAAAAAATCTATGAAACAGATAATAAAATCTATTATTTGCCATGTTATAAAAGTGATAAAATATTTATCTTATTTTCCAATAATCAAAAATATTCTTTAAAATATATCTTAAATTCTAATTTAATAACTATTGATGAATTAATAATGAAAGGATTAGATGTCATAACTCAAGACAAAAATGTTGAAAACAATGAAGTTATCAACAATGATAATTCAAATAACACTAAAGATGTTATTATGACTAGTTTAGAAATTGAAAAATATAACGACACAATTAAAAAGAAAGCAACAATGGTATATAATATGGATATTACTTCTATTACTAAAGAACAAATTCTTAAATATATTAATAATTATGAATTAGATTTACCTAAATATAATGGTAATTATACATATACTACTAATAATACTAAAGATATTGTTGATAATCGCAATATTAATAACATTAAAGATTTAAATAATATTCCTAAAGGTATAATTATTAAAAGAGCTAATTTAAGAAGTTTTCCAACTGATGAAAGTTTTTATAAAAAGAAAAATGTTAAAGACCATGATCGTTTACAAGAAACTGAACTTTTAGTTAATACACCAGTTTTAATAGTCCATGAAAGTAAAAATTTATTATGGAATTTTGTTATTACACCATTTTATGTTGGCTGGGTAAAAAAAGAAAATATTGCTCTTACCAATAATGATGATTATAATTATTTTATTAATCCAACTAAATTTGGTGTTATTACTGAGCCGAATATTAAAGTAAATAATACTACTCTTGATATGAGTGTTAAACTTCCCTCTTTAGGTAATAATAAATATGTTCTCCCTATTAAAGATACTAATGGTTATGTTAGTAAAAAAGAAGTTACTATTGATAATAGTAAAATTCATGAAGGATATTTACCTTATACTAAAGAAAATGTTTATAAAATAGCTAAAAAATATCTTGGAGTAAGTTATAGTTGGGGTGGCAAAGATGAAGGTGTCGATTGTTCAAGTTATATAAGTAATATTTATCGTACTTTTGGTTTTTATTTTCCCAGAAATACATCAGTTCAAAATACTAGTGTTGGTCAAGTAATATCTTTAGAAAATAAAACCAATGCTGAAAAATTACAATTAATAACTAATACTAATCCTAGTCTTTTATATCAATCAGGTCATGTTATGTTATATTTAGGTAAAGAAAATAATAAACATTATATTATTCACGCTAATGGTAGTACAATGAATGTTGCTATTACCATTTTAGATAATTCAAGTTATCTAAATAAAATTAATAAATTAGTTCTAATTAAATAACAATCTAATTTACAAGAATATCTTAAATATGATATACTAATTTAAGATAAGGGTGTTACAAAATGGATGAATTATTTAAAGAAGCTAATGATAAATTTACTTATTTTGTTAATAATTTAAGTAATAAATTAAAGAAAAGATTAAAAACTATAACTAAAGAGTATAATTTAAAAACTACAATTAGCACTTTATTAGAAGATTGTTCTATTGATACTTTATTAAATTATCAAAAAGATATTTTAAGTTTAAATAATTCTTTAACATCACAATTAAAAATTATTGACTTCTTTGTGAAAAATAATGCTAAAGAAGCTGAACAAGTAACTAATGCTTATGAGTATGTAATAAGTGAATTAAAAAAAGCTATAACTGATTTAGATGAAATAAAAGATACTAAAGAAAAATTAGAAGCTGATATTAACTTAATTATTAATTTACAACAAGATATTAATTTTAATTATGAAGCTTTTTTAGAATTAATTGAAAGTAGTCCCCTAAAAGAAGAAGAAAAATTATGTATAATTGCTAAAACGGCATTAGATACAACACCTAAACAAGAAATAAATAAAGAAGAAAATAAAGAAATTAATTTAAGTAAATATTATGATATAATTGCTAGTGCTCAAAAACTTATTGATTTATATCATAACTATTTAGAAGAAAATACTTTCAATTATATTGAATTAATAAAAAATTATGTTCAATATAATCCTGAATTAAGCACTACTGATGAAAAAATTGTTTATTATTTAACGAGTCTTATCAAAGATAAACAAGATTTAGAAGATGAATTAAAGAATACTGATATTGATGAAGATTATTTAGAATTAGCATATACTGAGATAGAAAAAGATATTAATATATTACTTGAGTTAATTAATTCAAAAGAAAAAGAAAATACTGCTGATGTTTTCCCAAATATAATGTTTTTATTAAATGAAAATAATCAAACATATTTTGATATTCCAGTTGATGAATATAATAAAAGATTTTTAATTCGTTTAATTGCAACAGTTGAGCAAAAAAATGATTTTGGTATTCCTCTTAAAGATAATCCATTAAATCAAAATATTTATGTAAAAACAATAACTGGAAAACAAGATGAAAGTCATTCTATTTCTTATATGCAAATAGCAAATAATAAATATTTAATAATTGATTATAATTCTTTTGATGAAATATTTAATAATACAAGAGATATTGTTAAAACTAAAGAAGAAGATATTAATAATATTATGATTGCTATTAAAAATAGCGAAAATCCATTAAGTAGTGATGAACAAATCAAAATTAAAAATTTAATTGCAGGAAATGGAATACAAAGATAAAGTAGGTGAAAAAATGATAAATACTTTAAATAATATAATTACTGAATTAAAAGCTATATATCGAAAAACAGATAATTCTTTTAGTAAAATTGAAACTGAAAAAGAAAATTTAGACAAATTAAATTATCTTGTTACATCATTTGATAATTTAGAAGATATTATTAAAATAAATATTAATGAAATTAAAGATGTATTAAGTGATAATGATTTAAAAGAATTATCTAATAATTTTGATAAAGACTATAATGAATTAGTTGTTGTTTTAAAAGCAAAATATATTGAACAATTAGGGATTGAACTTACTAATAAGCAAAATGATTTTTTAACAAAATTAAAAAATATTCTTAATTCATTATTTAAAAAGAAAGAATTAAAATATAGTAAGCTTGAAATTAAAGAAGAAAAAAATAAGGAAAAGAAAAAAGATTTAGAAGAAAGAATTTTAAATTTAGAAATAATTATTGAAAAGATATCTAATTTAGATGATACTAGTTTATTAACAAGTGATGATTTTTATACAATATATAATGAAATAATGAATTCAAATCTTTCTTATGAAGAAAAGAAAAATATTTTAATAAATTTTAGAAAATATAATATAGAACGTCAAAATAATATTGATAAATCATTAAATCAAGATAATAAAATTGATATTGATTTACTTAAAACTATTTTCAATAATTATGGCCTAGATTCTATTACTAAACTAATTGATAAAAGTTCTATTATTAGAGATGAAGTTTCAAAAAATGCTAATATAAATAAAATAAAAGATATTTTAGATTATTTAAATGATAACCAAATATTAAGAAGGTTTACACCGGATGCTCTTTTAACTATTTGTGTATATGGCGATTTAGAAACATTAAAACAAAGATACCAAATTTTAAAAAATAATACTAATAATGCTATTTATGAATATCCAAGTATTTGGCTTAAAACTGGTAAAAGAACATATAAAAGAAATAATTTACCAACAGAATCCACACCACATCCAAAAGCTGAAAAGAAAGTTCTGCTAAATCAAGCTTCAAGGAATTCTTATGAAGAGATTATAAACATTGAAAATTATTTAAAAGGCTTAGGATTTAGAGTATCATTTCAAAATAAAGAAAATATTTCTATATTAGTTAATATACCATTAGATTACATAAAAGAAAATTATAATATTTTAAACAACTATGGTATCTTTAATATTGTTAGTTCACAAGATTTTTCTTTATCAGCATTAAATTCTCCATTTTTACAACAAAGATTAGATACATATATTGAATTAGGGTTACTACATCCTGTATCATCTAATCCTTTAGGTAATTATTATCCCCATAATCCAACATTAAGTAGATGGTTAAAAGATAATTATATTTCATATCTTTATTATTATAAAGAAAATCATAGTGATAATGAATATTATGATTATTTAGCTTCAAAATCTTATAGTCAATCTATTAAGGGAAGTGCATTAAAAAATAATGAATATGTTAATTCATTAACTGATGAAAAATTAGAGCAATTTAATAACGAAAATTTTGGTAAAATGGAAGATTATATTCCCAATAAAAATGTTTATGATTACATAATTGATAAAAGTTCAAGCGAAGATAATAATTTAAATACTATACCTATGGAATTACAATATTTAGAAGATAACTTTAGAGTTCCAAATAATGAATATGTATATAAATTTGATAATATTATAATATCAAGACTTAAAGTTATAAGAACATATAATACACTTATAAAAAGTGATATATTAATTGATAAAGATGGATTATTATATGCAATAATAAATAATTCTAAGTTATCAGATAAAGCCATTCGAACTATTGCTAAATCAATTAATTATGAATTAGAAAAGAGGCAAAAATAATGGATTATTTAAAAGAATATGATTTAAGTATTGAAGATATTGAAGATATTGAAGAAAACTTAAATGAAAATGATTA
>CANQBF010000035.1 GCA_947588895.1 uncultured Bacilli bacterium
CATAATTACTTTTTAATACTTTTATACTGTTATCTATAAATTCTAAAGCAACACAATTATCAAGCGCATACCCAACAAGATTATTTTCTTTTATCACACTATAAAATTTATCTTTGGCTATTTTATCTTTTTTATCATAATGAACACAATTAACAGCGTTAATAACATTCATACCTTCTATTAAATCATAATTATATTTAAACCAACAGTAACTACCTGCACTAAGACCAGCACACACAATTCCATTATCGTACGCTTTTATTAACAATTTATCAATATTTGTAGTTTTTAATTGCTCTACTAAATATTTAGTATTACCTCCACCAATGTAAATAATATCAGAATTTAATATATCTTCTTGTATTTCTTTATATGTTTTATTTATATCTAAATGTGAAACAACACACCCAAGATTTTCATATACTTTTTTAATCCCATTAAAGTATTCTTTTGGATGAGACGAAGCAATGCTTATAAATAAAAATTTGGGATGCTCTTTATTAGATAATTTAACAATTTCTTCATCTATTTCTTTTGTTTCATATGGAAGTAAAACACCATTTTTATATCTTGGAATTTCTCCTCCACCAATACATACTAATTTTTTCATATTTTATATTTCCTTTCAATACATCATCTAAAGTTGCATCTTATATTTGTATATTTTTACTTTTTTTCATTTAATCATAATAAATCTTAAGTGTATAATTTTATAAATGTTAAATATCGTAATCACATTACTAATTCTTATTTTCATCTTTAACTTCTAATAATTCTACTTCTTTTATAAACTTATCAAAATTTGATACATATACCTTATCCTGTTTTAATCTATATTTATCATATTCTTTATAAGCTAGTTCTTGTGCTACAAATACATTGTAACAATTCTATTTAAATTCTTTAATTCTTCTTGAACTTTCTTTTCCATATTTCTCTCTTCCTTTTATCAAATTTCAATATTTATTACATTAATTCATAAACATTTCTATATAAATTAATCTTGAGTTAAATAAATATTTTCATCATCAAAATATATTTCTTTAGTTTTATTATAAATTACATCTATCTTTTCAATTTGAGTTTTAAATGTATCTAAATTAGATGATTTTACTTCTTCAAATTTTAAAACATAATTATCTTTAATATTTTGAGCTGATTGTTTTAAATTACTTCCTTTTTCATTTAACCAAGTATCCACATTTTTTACTTTTGTTTTTTCAATTAAATTACCAATAGTTTTACCAGCACTACCAAGACCTGAAAGCAAATTTCCTTCTAATAATTTATTAGCATTCTTTTTAATATATTCTAAAGCTTCATTATAACAATTAGCATATTCACTATCTAAAGCATCTAATTCATTTTGTTTAGATATTAAGAATGCATTTTGAAAATTACCAAGAAGAAGCGTTTCTAATAAAGATGAATAAGAATATATATATAAAGATAATCTATAATATTTAAATTTCTTTTCAATATCTTCAATCATCGAATTCATACTAGCATTAGTAGTTACAAATTTATCTTTAGTTAAATCTTCTTTAACTTGTTTTTGATAAAATATCATATTTTTATTAGCAGTTCTTTTAATATCCATAATTTGTTTATAATTATTTAAAATATATTTTTCATCATTTAAATTAAAACGAAAATCACTGATTGATTTATTTAATATTTCTAAATCAGCTTCAATTTCTGCTTCTTTATCATATTCTAAAAAAGATAATATTTTTTTATTTAATTCTTTAATTTCACTCATTTCGTTTTCTATACCAGATAAAGCGACTGACATCATTATCATAGCTGGGTCAATTTCCGTTATAGTATTAGGATTAACTTTTTTTAATTGAGCCATAGTTGAAGTTTTATCAGATTTTTTAATTGCACCCCAAAAAGTCTTGCCATCTTTCATTGCCTTTAAGGAATCGTTTTTACCTAAATTAACTACACGATATAAATTAGTTGTTCCCTTACTTTTATTATTTTTAACGATATTTTTAATATTTTCTGTCGCTGGACTTAACGCTGGACTTAATTCAGCCATCTTTGTTAATGTTAAACTAAAACCTTTATTTTTTATACTTTCTTTTCTTACATCAGTTAACATATAATTTGCTGTTTCAATTATACTTAAATCATTTTTATTATCATCTACATTAACTAAAGTTTCTTCATTAATTTGATTATTATTTTTTAATTTACTAAATAATTTCATATTTCCTCCCTTATAAAGAAATCATTTTCTAATCAATAGTATAACATAAAAAAACAGGAATTTCTTCCTGTTATAATTATTTATTTATAAATTAGCAACAATAAATTTAATAACATCTTCATTATTATCTAATGATACTTTATCATCAAAAGATATATCAGTAAAATACTTATTTAACTCTTCATGAATAGAAATACTATCTAATGGATAACCAGGGTGCATTATAGAGCTTCTTTTAGAAGTAAAATAGAATCCACCTTTTTCCCAAGAATAAGTTTTTTCAATACCATTATTTATTATTGCCATACCATATATCCATTTAGCATTTAATTTATCATCTTTACCATATTTCTTAACTAAAGTAATATAATGATTTAATAACTCTTCATCACTAAGACGCTTACCATTAATTCTTCTTACAAATAAACCGGGTTGATATTCTTCTGGAACCCCTTCTAAATATAAACTATTATCCATTCCAATAATTGGTAAATCACTAACTTTACTATAAGCTCTTGCCTTAATTAAAGCATTTTCAATAGCGCTACTGCCATTTTCTTCAACATCTAAGTCTATATCTATATCTTTCAATGTTAAAACTTCAATATCATATTTTAATAATTCTTTTACAAATGGTTTAGCTTTTGATTCATTGCTTGTTGCAAATAAAACTTTTTTCATTAATTACCTCTATCAATATTAATATTAACTATATCTAAAATATTAGATATAATTTTTTTTGCTTTTTTACCATTAAACTTATAAATATCAAATTTACTAGTATTATTTGAATAACCACCCATAACATAAATTAATTTATCGTTAACAAAAGTATAACCAGATACATCACTTAATATTTTCTTAGGTTTAGTATTTTTTGTATATTGAAATATACCTTTATTATTACTATAATCACTAATAAAATATAATTTTTTACCATTACTATTTACTTTAACACTATTAGCGTTTACTTCTTTAGCTATATTATAAATCTTATCTTTTTTAATTACATTCAATATTCCTGTAGCTAATACTTCATTTAAAATAACAAATCCTTTTTTATAGTCAGTTATGGCATCAGGTTGTACATTTTTTAATATTTGCTTACTTTTTTTTACTTTAAAATTAGTTATTCTTGCAAAATATAAATTATAATTAGTATCATCTTTTTTTATATAATAAATATTACTTTTATTATAAATATATACATTTCTAATATTACTACTTTCATCAATATTAACTGCTTTACTGCTTCCTTTTTGATAATATAATTTTCCTTTAGAATCATATATTATTTGTTTATTATCTAAGTCACTATAATAGATAGTATTAACTTCTTTACTTACTTTTTTACCTTTATTATCTTTTAAATAGTATAAATCATAATTATTATTAATATAATAAGCTTTAGTCAAATCTTCATTAACATCAACAATTTTTATAATATTAGAACCAATCTTTTTAGCTTTTTTATTACCAACTTTATATTTAAATAAACCACCAAAGTTATCTAAATATATTATATTTTTACCTTTTTTATCAATATATATTTTATTTATATTATTAGCAATTTCAACTCTTTCTTTTCTACCATTTAATTTTTGATAATAAACAGCATCACTATTTATTTTACTATAAAAAATCTTATCATCACTAACTAAATAGATAATATTTACATCATTATCTAATTTAATACTTTTTCTTTTATAAGAATATAACTCTCTATTACTATTAATATAATAAATATATTTATCATTACTATTATAGCCAAATTCATTAGTTACATTTTGCGCTAATAATTTTAGATTTTTTGTATGTTTACTATCATATAAATACAAATTATTTTCTTTAGTATATAAAACATATCTATCCGTATTATTAGGATATGCAACATCAACATTATCTTTATCTGATAATACTGTAGGTTTCTTACCATTACTTTTAACTACTGAAATTTGTCCATTTTCATTTAGATATACTAAAGAATAATTTGGTATTTTATTTTTCATAAATAAACCACCAAGAAGCTTTATTAAAAATAATATAATTAATATGAAAACAATAATAGATAAATACCATTTTAGACAATGTTTACCAATTTTATGATTTAAAACTTTTTTTACTTTTTTTCCAATATTAAGTTTAAATTTTTTCTTACCACTCTTTTTCATTAATACCTCACTTCTACCATGATTATATTAAATTTATTAAAATTTAGCAACTATTATTTAACTTTACCAAATTTATTAAAAGGATACAAAATAATTTTAACGGTACCTTCTAATTCACTTTTTTTAATTACCCCAAGTTCTCGACTATCTTTAGAATTACCTCGATTATCGCCCATAACAAAATATTCATCTTCGCCTAATTCTATTTTAGCAATATCCCCAGTTTTACCAACACCAAAAGAATCATCAACTACTTTATCATTGATATACAATTTATTATGTTTATATTCTAAAGTTTCATTAGGTAAACCAATAATTCTTTTTATTAAATTACTACCATCAACGCTTTTACTAACAACAATAATATCAAATCTTTTAAAATTACTATCATATTTTTTTAAAAGCATTACTTCACCACCATCTAAAGTTGGTTTCATGCTTTCACCATTCACGATAACAGGTGTTATTATAAATGTTCTAATCAATACCACAACTAAAATAATAATTAAATAAGGAATTAATTCTTTGATTATTTTCATTTTTTATCCTCCAAAATAAAAGAAAAAAATTAAGGTTAATACCTTAATTTCTC
Source organism: uncultured Bacilli bacterium (assembly GCA_947588895.1). Taxonomy (GTDB): domain Bacteria; phylum Bacillota_I; class Bacilli_A; order RF39; family UBA660; genus SIG200. Next base: position 4,982 of record CANQBF010000035.1, read on the forward strand.
TCTTTAACCTTATATTCGCTACGCATAGATTTAATAAAGTTAAGTTTTGCTCTTCTAACTTTTCCCTTTTTAACAACTGTAATCTTATCAATTGTTGGAGCATTAACTGGGAATATTCTTGTTACGCCAACTCCACTTGAAGTTTTACGAACTGAGAATGTTTCAGAAACTCCACCGCTTCTTTTAGCAATTACTAAGCCTTCAAAAGCTTGGATTCTTTCTTTCTTTCCTTCTTTTACCCAAACATCAACACGTACAGTGTCTCCTACACGAAATTCAGGAATATCTTTGCGAATATGGCGATTATTGATTTTATCAACTAAATTAGCCATTTGGCACTTCCTTTCTAATAAAAAATTTTACTGCAATCATTAATTTTATTAAGCGGATTACATACCTTTTGGGTCGTTAATAATTATAACATAACTATATGATATATTTCAAGTATTTATGAATATTTTAGCTTTCGTCTTAAATCTTTATCTGTAATTTGTTTCTTTTTTATTTTTTTATTGCTATTTATCGTAATAAATATTTTGGAAACTTCTTTTTCGTTTCTAAATTCTTCATACATAATAAAAATATGATATTTTTTTAACACTTTATTAATTGTATTTAAATAATCTCTTAAAACATGTAAATAATTTTTAGTTTCACTATTCAATAAATCTTTATTCGTTAAATCATAACACAAATGGATATTTAGAAATCCTTCATTAGATAAAAGATAATTAGAAGTAAGAGAATAATTATTTAAATATTGAAAATTATAATCAATATAATCAGTATATACTATTTCATCATCAATAATTGTTGGACATTTATCATAATAATAGTTACATAATTTAATTATTTCATCCATTATACATATTTCTTTTTTTAAAGTTGTTAATTTAATCATTCTTTCTTCATGCATTTCTAACTTATTTTCATAATTTTTTATAATTTTTTTCATACTCATATTCTATTACTCCTTTTATAAGCTTATCTTATCATATTAATTGTTAAAGTGTCAAACTAATCAGAAAATATTTGCACCCAATAGTTTTCATTATTTAATTTTATATATCCAACCCCTAATTTTTGGTAATTTAAGTTAACCATATTTTGATAATGACCTTGTGATTTTGTCCATGCTTCCATAACATCTTTATCTAATTTATAATACCACCCAATATTTTCACCGGCATAACCATATTTTATTTTTAAATCGTCAAGAACACTAAACCATTTTAAATTATTTGGTCTTGTATGTTCTAATTTATTAGAATAAGCTAACTCAATTGCTCTTATATTTGCAGATAATGTTAAATCATCATCTAAAACTAATTTATTTATATTTAAATTTGCTCGCAATTCATTAACCATATTTAATATATTATTAGCTATTGCTATATTATTTTTTGTTAACTCATTTGCTTCCATAGTTAATTCATCTGTTCCTGCTTTATAATTTTCTCTATTAATTTTATAATAACTATTTTGTTTATTTCCATCATTATATTGTGTAAATATAACTCCGTATTTCTCATAATTATTACTTACAATACCTTTATTATTAATATCACTTTCTACTTTTTCATTACCAATATTTGAATCACTTTTTAATTTATTTTTATTATCCAAAATTACATTTTCTTGTTTAATAATATTTTTATTTACTTTTTCAATAAGCTCTAATTCATAATTGCTATCAAAATTTATTTTATTTTCATACACTGCATATAAATTAGAACAATAAATTAATTTTAAAAAAACACTCAAACCTAAAATTACCCAAACTATCTTTTTCATATACCTTACCCCCAAAACATACTATCCAATATAATTATAACGTATCATTTAGGGACTAAACAAGAAGAAATTACTATTTTGATGCGGACAGTTTGACCATCAATATTGATTTTTTTAATTAAAATTTGATATAAAATATTAGTAGGGGGTAATACTTACATATTATACCTCTACTTTCCTAAATTTTTGCAAAGTTACCCTTTGCAAAACCCTAAGATGAGAGTGGAAGGTCATGGCTTCTACTCTTTTTTATACACAAAAAAAGGAAGTTTCTTCCTAATTTCCTTTAATTTGATTCATTACTTCTTCGGCAAAGTTATCATTTCTTTTTTCCATACCTTCACCAACTTCATAACGGATCATTTTTATTACTTCTCCACCATTGTTAGCTACATATTTTGCTACTGATAAATTACTATCTTTTATAAAAGGTTGTTCTACTAAACAAATTTCTTTATAGAATTTTTTAATTCTACCTTCTACTACTTTATCAGCAACTTCTTCTTTAATTCCTTCATTAATTGCTAATTCTTTTTGAACTTTTCTTTCATTTTCAACAACATCTTCAGGAACTTCATCAATAACTAAATATTGTGGTCTCATAGCAGCAGATTGCATTGCAACATCTTTAGCAACATCTGCATTTGCTCCTTTAAGAACAACTAAAGAAGCAATCTTACCACCCATGTGTAAGTAAGCTCCAAAAACTTCATCATCATTTTTATTAACTATTTCAAATCTTCTTAATGATAATTTTTCGCCAATTTTAGCAATCATAGCAATAATATATTCACCAACAGTGCCATTTTCAGTTTTAACTTCATTAGCATCTTCGATTGACTTAGCATCACTTTTTAATAAAGCATTACCTATATTATCAATCATATTAATGAATTCTTCATTTTTTGATACAAAGTCAGTTTCAGAATTAACTTCTAAAATAACTGCTTTATTACCATCAACAAAGATATTAGCAAGACCTTCAGCTGCAATACGACTTTCTTTTTTAGCAGATTTAGCAATACCTTTTTCTCTTAAATAATTCATTGCTTTATCCATATCGCCATCACATGCTGTTAAAGCAGCTTTGCAATCCATCATACCAGCACCAGAAGTTTCTCTTAATTCTTTAACCATACTAGCTGTAATATTCATCTATATTCCCTTCTTTCTTTATTTTAAATTATTAATTAATTCTTCTTTTTTCATTGTACTATAGCCTTTAACACCAGCTTCTTTAGCCATTGCTTTAAGTTCTGCTAAAGTTTTAGTACTTAAATCTTCTTTTGAAGCTTCTTCTTTAACTTCTTCTTTTTCTTCTACTTCTTTAATTTCTTTAACTTCTTTTTTATGATTATTTTTCTTGAAATCTCTATGTTCTCTTACAGGTTTTTCTTCTTCTAAATCATCTTTTTTAGCACTGTTGAATTTTTCAGATTTAATTAATTCTTCCATTCTAACTTCTTCTTTAGTTGTACCTTTTTTATCTTCTTCACTGATGTAATCAACCATTTCAAGATTATTGGCTTCACAAATTGCGTTGTTTAATACGCCAATCATAACTTTAATTGAACGTACGGCATCATCATTTCCTGGAATAACAAAGTCAACGTCATCTGGGTCACCATTTGTATCAACAATACCAAATACAGGTATTTTTAATTTTCTAGCTTCCTTAACTGCATTATATTCTTTTTTAGGATCAACAACAATTAAAGCTTGTGGTAATTTATCCATTTCTCTAATACCACAAAGAATCTTATTTAATTTATCATATTCTTTTTTAAGTCCAATAACTTCTTTTTTAGGAAGTAATTCAAACTTACCAGCTTTTTCCATTTCTTCAATTTCTTCTAGACGTTTAACACGACGACGAATTGTACGGAAATTTGTAAGTGTTCCACCTAACCATCTTTCAGTTACATAGAAAGATTTACTACGTGTTGCTTCTTCAACACATACTTCTTGAGCTTGTTTTTTAGTACCTACAAATAAGAATTTACCACCATTTTCAGCAATGGTTTTAATTTCATTGTATGCTTCCTCCAACAAACTTTGCGTTTTTTGCAAGTCAATAATATATATATCTTCTCTTGCTGTAAAGATATATTCTCTCATTTTTGGATTCCATCTCTTTGTTTGATGTCCAAAATGAACTCCAGCTTCTAATAAATAACTCATAGAAACTACGGCCATAATAAATCACTCTTCCTTTCGTTTTTTCTTCTTAGTTTTTTTAAACATACAGCAACCACTATTAATAGCACTCGGCCTGTACTAAAAACTAATGTTTATTTGACATTTAACAGCCAAGAGTATTTTATCAAATAAATCCTCTTTTTACAAGCATATTTCATTAATTTTATAAAAATGCTAATTATAGCTAAATAAACTTAAAAATGGGATTATTATCCCATTACTTCTCCACCATTATTATGAATAACTTGACCAGTCATATAACTTGAATCATCACTTGCTAAAAAGACAAATGTTGGAGCAAGTTCATAAGGCATTGCTCCTCTTGCCATCGCTGAATTACAACCTAGGGAAGGAATCTTTTCTTTAACCCAACAAGCTGGTTGCAAAGGTGTCCAAAAAAATCCAGGTGCAATTGCGTTAACTCTAATATTTTTTAAAGCTAAATTTCGTGCTAATGCTCTAGTAAAGCCCACTATTGCTCCTTTAGTTGTAACATAATCAATAAGTTGGGGATCACCATAAAAAGTAGTTATTGATGATAAATTAATTATTGATGAACCACTTTTTAAGTATGGTAAAACTTCTTTCGTCAAATAAAACATACCATAAACATTGACTTTCATTGTCCATTCAAATTGCTCATCACTAATATCGGTAAGTGTATCGGCTTGATATTGTACTCCCGCATTATTAACTAAAATATCTATTTTGCCAAATTTATTTAAAGTTTCTCTTACTATTTTTTGACAAAATTCTTTTTTCGAAATATCACCACTTAATAATAAACATTTTCCTCCTAATTTTTCAATATATCTTTTTGTGAATTCAGCATCTATATGTTCATTATAATATGGAATTACTACTTTTGCTCCTTCTTTCACAAATGCAACAGCACAAGCTCTTCCAAGCCCACTATCCCCACCAGTAATAATAGCTACTTTATCTTTTAATTTACCACTACCTTTATAATTAGGATTATCAAATATTGGTTTCGGATTCATTGAATATTCTAAACCAGGTTGAGTATTTTGGGATTGTTCAGGTGCTAACTTCTTATATAAAGTATGCTCTATTCCATATTTATCATAATAAGTATAATATTTATTACCAAAATGATAATTATAATTCACTTTTATTTACCTCCTAATATAGTTTATTTAACTATATTTTTTAAGTTACAAAAAAAGAAAGATTAATTTTTCTTTCTTTCAATTTCATAATTTTTATTAATATTAATAATATCATTTAACATATCTTCATATTCTTTATTCTTTTCATTTATCTTACCAATTAATTCTTCATATTTTGCTAAACTAATTAAATATTCTTCTTTATGTTTTGATATTTCTATTTGTTCCTTAATTATATTTTCATAATACATATAACTTTTTATGATTTCATTATTATTTATAATACACATGTTTATTCTATCTTGTATTAATTCAATAATATTATCTTCATCTTCAATTATTTTATTAACTACATACTTATGAATAATATCCATTAAATTAATATATTCTTTATCAATATTTTTAACATTTATAATAGTATTATTATTTAATGTATTCATTGCTAATTGTTTTATTTCATCTATACTTATATGATAAGAACTAATTACATTATAAATAACATTACCTTTAATATCTACCTTTTCATCATCTATATACCAAAAATCTCGAAGAAAAACCCCTAAATATTTTAAAACAATATATTCTATTTTTGAATCCATAAAACCCTCCCAAAAATCTATTAATCATTTTTCATTTAATTTTTTTAATGTTTTAATCTGTTTTATTTCTTGATGATATTCATTAATTTTATCTTTCTTTAAAAGAAGATATTCATTTTTTAATTTATGTAAAATTCGCATATTTAATTCATCTATTTTATATTGAACACGATTATTAATAACAAAATCAATAAAATCGTTGACAAAATATGTAATAATTTTATAGTCATGAATTTTATTATTAATTTGTGGTTCAATTCTTTTTAAAGAAAAACCTAAACATGATTCTGAATAATCTTGA
>CANQBF010000036.1 GCA_947588895.1 uncultured Bacilli bacterium
ACACTTTCATCTGATGTTAATACCGCTTTTGTTCCATCAAATGTTAATACATTATTTACTACACTACCTTTTTCATTTATACATTGACTCTTACTTGCATTATAAACATATCCCGAACTTGGAAATGTATTACTTGAATATTCAGAATATGATCCATTTCCTGTTTCATCTATCATTATCGATATCATATTGCCTTTAACCAATTCTTTTAATTTTACTTCATCTACTTCTTTATTATGAATACTTTTATACATTAATGTTAATGATACTATTTCTAATAACAATAGTACTGCAATTATAGCGTAATTCACCTTTATTTTTTTTCATAAACTTAACCTTTTCTTACCCCTTTCTTTTTTATCTTATTACTAAAATAGTTATATATTATATTTATAACAAGTGTCAATTAATTATTGTAATAATTATAATCTTTTTATATCTAAATTTTCCTCGATAATATTTATTTCATATATATCATAATCTGTATCACTATCATCATATATAACATTATCATTATATTCCAATATTAAATTATCATCTAAGTTATAATCAATATTAGCATATTTTAATAAATAACCTAATATTGCTCTTTTATGAGTAAATAATACTACTTCATCATCTTTTAATTCATTAATAAAACAGTCTAATCTATTACCAACATCTTTAAGCGATTCCCCACTAGGTAAACGATAATTAAAATCATGTTCTTGTAAACCTTTAAGCATTTTCATATTTTTACTACCTAAAGTACCAACTTTACAATCATTTAAATTCATATTCATAATAATTTCTAAATCTAATTTTTCTTGTAAGTATTTTGCAGTACCTAAAGCACTACTATAAAAACTAGAATAAATTTTACTTATATTTTTAAATATATCTAAATTACTAATATTTCTAGCTACATCTTCTCCTTTAGTACTAAGTACTCTAAGCATTCTTACAAGCTCTAAATTATCAATACTTTCATAATTAATATTTTGACTTAAACAATTATTACTTACTAAATAAACTTTCATTCTTGATCTGTTCCTTTACTTTTTACTTTCTTTTCTTTATTAATTGCTTCAATAAATAAATCTTGATTTAAAGGATATAAACTTAAAGAAAATTTTTCAAATTCAATTTTAACTTTATTATTTGCTTCTTTTTTCATATTTTTAATTTTTTGACAATCTATTTTTATTTTAATAAATCCTAATTGAACAATTAACTTTTTATTAGTTACTGTATAAGAAGTTATATAATACATATGAGCTAGTATTATTGTTAATAATAAATAAATACTAAATATAATATATTTATCTAAAATAAACCAAAAAATACATGTAACTAAACATAATATAATTAAAAATGTCATAAATACAAAATTACCTTTACCAGCACTTACTTTAAACTTCATTATTATCACCTACCAATATTTTACTAAATATTTCAATATATTTCTACCTTAAATTATTTAATTAAACAAACCTTTATAATAATTATTTTCAATTATTAATTTACTCATTGTTATTTTATTATTAACTATACTATTAATACTCTTAATATAATCACTATCTACATCTTCATTAGTTGGTACAAATTTATGACTACTTGCATAATAAGTTCCTTTATCTGTTACCCAAGAACGATTAGCAAACATAGCAAGCCCCATGGCATTACTTAAAATATCTCTACCCATAAATAATCTAGAATCATAACTAATACCAAAAGCATTATAAATAGTTGGCATAACATCTATTTCACTACCTACTTTATCAATATGAGTAGTTTCCATCGCACTATTCCATAAGATAAAACTACTTTTATTAACTGTTACTTCTTCATTTCTTTCAAATGTACTCATTTCATTTATTTCATCAAGATTAAGTTCATATGGATAATGGTCTCCGACTAAAGCAATAACTGTATCATCTAATATTCCTTTTTCCTCTAATTTATTAATTAAATATTCGAGTGCTTTATCTAATTCCATTTGACTAGCTAAATAACTGGCTGCTCTTTTAGAATATGGTAAATTATAAGATAAATATTCTTCTTTATTTTTTCTTGCCATACCATTTGCATTTAAACTATCATATGGTGAATGTCCTGAATTACTGGCATAAAATACCATAAATTTATCATCATTACTATATTCATCAAAAGATTTTTCAACCATCTCTAAATCACTTCTTGGCCATACTTTACAATTAATTTGATTTTCAAAACCATTACCACAAGCTTTAAAATTAGTAAATCCAATACTCTTTAAATATTTATTTCTATCTTGAAATGTATAAGTATTATTATGATAAGCATAAGTATTATAATTAATTTCACTAAATTTATTTGCTATACCTTGAGGAAACGCAATATTACCACTTCTAAATTTATATAATATACCTGTTGAATATGGATATAATCCCGTTAATTCTTGAAATTCTCCCCCAATAGTACTATATATTGCTGGTGTATAAAAATTATCAAATACAAAACCACTATTAACAAGTTTATATAATGTTGGTGTAATATCTTCTCTTACAGCTATTTCATTAAAACTTTCAGCCATAAATAAAATTAAGTTTTTATCTTTAAATATACCTGTATATTCATTTTGTAAAGTACCTTCATCATTTCTAATGTAATCATTTATTTTCTTTATCGTATCATTACTATCATTAAAATTTAAATCTAATATATTATAATCATATGTTTTTTCTTCTTCATGATTATCTTTATCATTTTCAATTGGATTTACATCAAGGACTAATTCTTCTTCAAAACCAAATATTTTTCTTTTAACATCAATAAAGAATGTGTTAATAACTCCAAAATTATCAACATTTAAAGATACATCATTAATCTTATAATATAATTCATAACTAGAATAACTTTTATTTTTATTTATTCTTAAACTAGTAAAATATAATAAATAACTAACTAATATTAATATTACTAGAATAATATTTATTTTTTTATTATTTCTTTCAAAATCTAAATGTTTTTGAAAGATTAATGATAAAATAAATGGTATAAATAATAAAATAATAACAAATATTCTTCTTAAAATTTCTACTAAACCTTTGACAGCAAAAGATGCAACTTGGTCTGCTAAAGCAAAAGTATCTAAAGACAATGTTATATCAAAATAACTTTTTAAAACATAACTTGCAGAAAACCAAGTACAAATAATAAATAAAATAATAAAATAGATAATTTTATTAATTTTAGTATTTTTAAACATATTAGTTATTATATTTAATATTAAACTAAATAATATAATAAATAAAATCATATTAATTAATGAAATTTGAAATATTTTTTGAGATAAAAATATTTTATATATTACTTCCATATATAAAAAACTAATAAATAATATTAATCCTAATTTAATTTTTCTTTCTTTCATATATTACTCCATCAATATAATTATATCACTTCACATATTACTTTACTCACTATTTTAATTAATTTACATTTAATAAATGTCAATTAATTAAAATAAGAAACAATTATTTGTTTCTTATCAAGTATTACTTCTTAATATCGTTAGTAAAAAATACTAGATTGATATCAAAAAGAAAATATGTACTAAGTAATACTCGTGTACATATTTTTATTATTTCCTTAACTTATTCTTTTATAGTGCCATTTTTTAACAAATTATTTTCATCTTTTTGACTATTTAATGCTATACCTACTGTAAATATAAATGATAAATAATATATCCAAATCATTAATACAACAATACTTGCAAGTCCTCCATATAATACACCATAAGATGCATAATTAGTTACATATAATGAATAAATTTTAGTACCAATTATAAAACCAACTGTTGTAAAAATAGCTCCATAATTTATAACTCTTCCTTTAACTTTTCTATTGGGAGCAAGAGCATAAATTAATCTAATCATTAAAAACATAAATAGCCATGATATTGGACCTTTTAATAAAGTAAATATATAAGCTATTCTTTCCGTTATAACTGGATTTAAATTAACTTCTTTAATTAAAGTAACAATTATATTACCAAATACCGGAACAATTAACATAAATATTAAAAGTACAACAAATAGGAATGATAACCACATAGCTTTTAATCTTCTTTTTAACCAAGTTTTTTGAGGAATACCATAAATTGTATTACTAGCAATAATAATGGCATCTGCTCCATTACTAGCTATGTATAAACCAACAATGATTGTAATAAAGAAATGAATACCAGCCCCATTTGTAAGATTAACACCTAAAACTAAATTAGCTATATCCTCTGAAAAAGAATTTGCAATAAAATTATATAAAAAATCGACTGATAAATTTAAAATACTAGCACCATAAGATATTAACCCAAATGTAGGGATAATAGCTAAACATAAGAAGAAAGAAACATTACCTGGTAAGATAATCATTTCACTTCTTCTGATTACTTTAAAGAAATTTTCAAAAAAATCTTTTATTTCATTCTTAGCTTTTTTTATTCTCTTATTCATGATTGGCCTTTTTATTTTTCATATCTTCGATTGCTTCAGTTAAAGCATCTTCAACAGTCTTTAAATTATTTTCAATTATACTATAACCAAATTCTGCCCCATAATTATATGGCAATCTCTTTAATTCTTTACTTAATTTATGAATATAATTAATTATTTGTTTTTGATTATAACCAACTGAATAAATAACAAATTCATTACCATCACTACGAATTAAATCACTATTATCAAGTTGAGTTTTAATTAAAGCATTAGCAAAAGCTTGAATTTGTTTATCTCCTTCACTAACTCCAAACTTATCATTTATTTCCGTAAGTTTATTTAAATCTACAACAATAATTGCTTGAGGATAAATAGTATTATTACTCCATGATTTCATGGAATCACTTAAATAAGCTCTATTTTTAAGACATGTAAGTTCATCAATAAATCTTATCTTTTCATCTTTCTTTAATTTTCTAGCTATTCTTATTTTTTTCGTATTCTTATATACAATAATTCCAATTACTAATACTAAATCAATTACTAATATAATATATTTAGCAATATTATTTAAAATATTACCCTTTTCAGTAACAATTAAATGACTATTTAATCCTTTATTAATAATACTAAATGAATCTAAATAACTAATATATTTATTTAATAAATTATATAATTGTTGATGATTATCTTTTATTTTAAATGAATATAATTCATCTATATAAGTATTATATTTACTAGTATAATTATTTAATTTACTCGTTTTTAAATAATCAAATATATAAGAATCCATTACAATAATAACATCTTCTTTATTTAATTTATATAATTCTTTATTATTCTTATATGTTTTAATTTTAATACCATCTATTTTACTTAAATATTTATATATATTACTATTTTCTTCAACATATACTTCTTCACTTTTTAAACTATAAACAGAATTAAATACTTGACTATTATCATTTCTCGTTATTATAGATATACTACTTAATATACCATTAGTGGTTTTTTCATAATTATCATTAATATTTTTATTAAAATCAAAATAAATATCAACTTTATTTTTATTAATTTCTTTAATTAATTTATTAGTATCTTTATATTTAGAAATATTAAAATAAACATTTGAAAACTCACTAAATTCTTGTAAATATTCAGCAATTATACCACCATATTTACCACTCATAATAACTTCATATGGTGAATTATTTATAAATCCATATTCATAATCAACACTACGTAATTTATCAATTTCCGTATCACTTATATTAAGAGCTGTAGTAAATGTATTAAATTCTTCTTCTTTAATATATTTATTACAATTTTCATACCATATATCAAAATATTTATATAAAATACTACTTAATGTATCATTAATACCATCTAAAGTATAATATAAATTTATATCACTAAAATGATATACAATTTGATAATTATTACTTAATATCAAATCTATATATTCCATTCTTGGTAACATAATATAATTAACTTCCCCATTTAATGCTTCCGTTAATGTAGTAATATCTTCATAATTATTAAACGTAATATTAATATCTTTTAAATAATTTTTAATATATGTATCATCTTTTTGTAAAATACCAATTTTCGTATTTTCTAAATCAATATTACTTTTAATTAAACCACCATTTTGATTTAATAAAACATAATGATCCGTATAAAATAATTTACTACTATCATTTAAAACATTACTATAATTTAATTTAATAGTATTATTACTTGGATTACTAGTAACAACATTAAAGTTAATTCCATATTCTTCTTTAACATCATCTAAAAATTTATAAAATACACCATGTCCATCTTTACTAAAGATATTAGTATTACTAGTTACATATATATTATTAATATTATTTATATTAGTATTAATCCAATTTCTTTCATCACTACTTAATTTTGATTTATCACTAAAGATATTAAAAGCAAAAACACTAATAACTAAAAGAACGATTAATATAAGGCCTACAACAAGCCATTTTTTCTTTTTCATTATTCAGCACTACTTTCTTCTTTCACTGGTTCTTCTGTACTATAATTATTCCATACTATAGTACCATCACTATTAGCATTTCTAACACCCATAACCATATGAGATTTACCTTTATCATCTTTAGGTACATTTATCATAAAATCTATATCATAATTATTTAATAATGATTCACTAAATAATTTAATAATACTTTCTGATACTTGTTTGACATCAGTTAATTTTACACCATCATTACATGTTACATTAACATATATAATTGCACCCTTGACATTAATTGTAACATTACTAGCTAAATTATCTTTAGTAAATGTTGTTGTAATATCATTCTTTAATGTATCAGTAATTGGTTTATCTTGAATATTATCAAGTCTATTACCATAAACACTTTCACTTGATCCATAAAAGAAAATAACAATAATAACTATAAACGCTACTAACCATAAAATAAGAATAATAGCTAAAAATAATAATACCTTATTTTCTAATAAAAACTTTTTTAATTTATCCATTTATTACACCTCTTTGGCAATATTATTATACTATATATTAATATTTATGGCAAACTGTAACCAAACTTGTCAATTTTTGTTAATTGACAATTATTTCTTTAAAGGAAGATAGACATAAAATTTTGTTAAATCTTCATCACTTGTAGCCATTATTCTTCCTTGATGTAATTCAATTATTTCTTTTGCAATAGCAAGTCCTAATCCACTTCCTCCAGTCTTACTTGTTCTTGCTGAATCAATTCGATAAAATTTATCAAATATTTTATCTAACTTTTCTTTAGAAATCATTTTTCCTTTATTACTAATGATAACTATAACATTATTATCATCTTTATTAACACTAATATTTATTTCTTTAGATGTACTATAATAAATAGCATTTTTTATTAAATTATTAAATACTCTTGCTAATTTATCTGAATCCCCTTCTAAAATAATTTTATCTTTAATATCTAATTTTATTTCTTTATCATTTTCCATTAATATTGGATAAAAATCATCAATTATTTGCTCTAACATAATATTTAAATTAATATCTACTTTATCTAATATAATTGTTTCAGAATTAAATCTAGTAATTTCAAATAATTCATTAATTAAATCTTCTAATTTATATGATTTATCTAAAGCTATTTTAATATACTTTTCTCTTTTCTTTTTCGGCATATCATTTATTTCATCAAGCAAAGATAAATAACCAATTAAACTAGTTAAAGGAGTCTTTAAATCATGAGCTAAATACACAACTAAATCGTTTTTCCGTTGTTCATTTTCTTTAGCTAATCTTTCATTTTTAATAGCATTACTTTTTAAATTATTAATTTTATTTTGTAATTCTTTTAATTCACTTGGTAATTCAATATAAGTAACATCATTATTTAAAATACTTTGAAAAGCAGTAGAAACACTATTTAAAAAATTAAATATTTTAACAATAGTTAAATAGACAATAAAAATTATTCCACATAACCAAATGAAGAAAAAGAATAAAATAAAGAAATCAGAATGATAACAATCATAATATAAATCTCTAAATAAATAATATATTTCTGGTAAATGTTCATATACAAAATTAAAATCTAAATGATTTATTACATAATTAATTATAACCATCAGAAGTGGTAATCCCACTGTCCAAGCAAATACCATTAAAAAGAATTTACCAAATATTTTTTTTATTAATTCATTATCTTTATTTTTCAATTTTATAACCTACTCCCCATATTGTTTTAATATACTTAGAATTTTTTCCAGTATCATTCATTTTTTCTCTTAAATGTCTTATATGAACCATTATTGTATTATTATCATTTTCAAAATATTTTTCTTTCCATACTTCCATAAATAAATCCTCCGTTTTAACCACCATTCCCCGATTTTGACATAAACACCATAAAATAGCAAATTCAGTTGGTGTTAAATCTAATACTTTTTCATTTAATACACATTCATGTGTATTCTTATTAATTGTAATTCCTCTAAAATCAATAATATCAACACTATTTAAATTATATTTTTTATAAAGTCTTAATTGAGCTTTAACCCTTGCAATTAACTCTAAAGGTTGAAAAGGTTTTGTAATGTAATCATCTGCCCCAATGGAAAGACCACTAATTTTATCTTTATCTTCCACTTTAGCAGTAACAAATATGATTGGAAAATTATATTTTTCTCTTATCTTATCACATAAACTAAAGCCATCAATATTAGGCATCATAATATCTAATATAGCTAAATCAATATCTAAATTATCTATATTATTAAGTACATCACTACTATCATAATATTTATAAACAGTATATCCTTCATTTAATAAATATATTTCTATTAAATCAGCAATTTCTTTTTCATCATCTACTACCAAAATATTCATTTATTTTTCCTCTATTCTACTATATAAAATTCCCATAAATTTTTAATTTGTCCTTTTAATCTATCATAATCCCATAATTCATTACTTCTTTTAATACTATTGGGGTCATTTACTTTAATTAAATTATTTTCAATACCTGACAAAACAATATAATGTCCACTTGTAGTAAAATCTCCTTTTGTAACATTACAAATTATAGGATGATGATTATTTAAAGCATTATAAATAACATCTTTAGATAATGGTATTTCTTTACTAGTAACTCCATAATTTTTACTACCATAATGCATTAAATCCCAAGTAGTACCACCATTATTAACATAATAACCTTTTTCTTCCGCCATTTTAGCTACTTTATATGGAGTTATTGTTTTATCTTTAGTAAGATAAACTAAAACCATGGCAAGACTAGTTGGTCCACAACCATTAATAGCTAGATTATTGGAGCCATATTGTCCGTATCCCCATCTTTTATCCCATTGTAAAAATAAAGGTACAGTATCTAAATTAATATCTCCCACATCATCACTAAATACTTGATTCTTATTTTTAGGAAAATCAATAACAAAATCAAGCATATCTAAATCTCTAGATAACATATATAATAATGTATTTGGATATTCTTCATGATGATCTATTATTTCAATTATTCTTTCATCTTCTTTACTTAATTTATATAATTCACTTAATAATTCATTTTGATATTTTATTTCAATATTACTATTTATACTTTGATAATATTTATAACTTACAAATATTAAACTAATTGTTAATAATAATATAATTATATATGTTATTCTTTTTTTCATACTCAACACTCCAAACAAAAAGAACGCTTCTTTTTTATATATTTATTATACTATATCTTTTTAGAAGCATTCTTTAATTTTTTCTTAATATTTCTTAATTATTTCTAATAATTCATCTTTTGTTTTAAAGCCAATAACTTTATCAACTAAATTTCCATCTTTAAACAATAATAATGTTGGTATAGACATAATATTATATTTAAGAGCTAATTCTTCATTATTATCAATATTAGCTTTAGCAAAACATACATTATTAACTTCACTAGCAAGTTCATCAATTAAAGGCGATAACATACGACATGGACCACACCATACTGCATAGCAATCTAACATAACTATACTATTATTATTTAAAATACTTTCTAATTCATCATATTCAATTTCTTTTACCATTAATATTTTTTCTCCCATCCATTATTATTATATTCAATTATAATTATTATTCAATATTTTTTACTATAAACTTGAAAAAAAGAAAACTCTATTGAGTCTTCTAACATTTACAACCGAGATCATTTATTGCTCGCACCATCTAGAAGCGATTAACATTTACTTATCAAATGCAATAATAATATACTATAAATTACCTATAAATTCAATACTTTGAAACAAAAAAAGGTTCACTTTTTATGAACCTCTTACTGTATTTTGAATTTCACATTCAATATCTTCTAATTCTAATTTTACATATATATCTGTATCTGATAAGTAATCTTGTATTACATCTCTATTTTGTAATTCTAAATATCCTTCTATAAAATCTTTTTGATTTCCTGTTAATGTGAAACTTAATGTACTTGATATATTCTTTGATACTTTCATATAACTTAAGTCTACATCATCATTTGAATCTTGAATACTTAAATGTAAGATTAAATCATTTGGTCTTATTACATCACTCATTGACCCTTCCATTGTTGCTTTTATCTTCGCTGTACAAGCTTGAACTGTTTTTTCATCTGCACCAGTCATCTCTATAGATATTAAATCTTTATTTGATGCATCTTCTTTTCTTACATAATCTAATGACTCATCATCAGTTCCATAATAACTTCCAACATTTCCTTCAGTAAAATCTTTTACTTTCATCTTTATATGTAAGTTATCTACTAGTGT
>CANQBF010000037.1 GCA_947588895.1 uncultured Bacilli bacterium
TTGTTTTATCTTTTTCTCTATATTTTCACTTAAAAAGGAGTGCTTTTTATTTTTCACTCCTTAAAGCTGATTACTTTTTTTATACTTTATAAATCTAAACTTTTTTCATTTAAACAAAATACTGCATATAATGGAATAGATTTAATATTGTTTTTATATCCAAAATTCTTACTTGAAATTCTAATTCCATATTTTGGATTATATTCTTTCATATAATTATTTAAACTTTTTGACTTAGTATGAATATTTGCTTTAACTTCAACAGGAATTATTAATCCTTTTTCAGATTGTAATAAAAAATCTATTTCACTATCAAATTCATTTTTCCAATAATTTAAATTTAAATTATTATATTTAAGTGTACTAGCAACATAATTTTCAGTAAGCATTCCAATCATTGTTTCATTTATTGCTTTTCTATTTTTTATTAAATATATAGGAAATTCACTTAAATTGGTAAGAAGTCCTACATCATTCATATAAAGTTTAAATGAATCTAGTTCTTCATACATTTTTAATGGCAAGCCAACTTTAGTTTTCACACATTTATTAACTATACCTGCATTTACTAACCAATTAATTGAATCGCCAAAAATAGTACTTGAACCACCCTTTTGAATTAGCTTATATTGAAATTTTTTGTTTTCTTTAGCTAGTTGAACAGGAATTGAATCAAATGTTGCAATGATTTTTGGAGCATTACCAACATCACTATATTTTGTTATATCATTTTTATAAGATTCAATAATATCTTTTTGATAATCAATTGCATTAATCGTAGAATTAGAATTAATAAATTCTTGAACTACTTCAGGCATTCCTCCAATTGATAAATAATCATAATATAAATCTAAAGCTTTTTTGTGTAAAACATCTGATATTTGACCATTTGATTTAAAACATTTTTTTATTTCATTTAAAAGTAATTCATTATTAGTGTTAATCAAAAATTCTTCAAAAGATAATGGATAAATAGTTAAAAATTCAACTTTACCAACTGGAAAAGAAAAATCTTTTTTATTAATATGTACCCCAAGTAAACTACCAGCACCTATAACATAATATTCTGGTGCTTCTTCATAAAAATATTTTAAAGATGTTAATGCTCTAGTATTTTTTTGAATTTCATCAAAAAATATTAAAGTATTATCTTTATCAATTTTTTTATTAAAAGCAATTTCTAAATTTTTAATAATAAAATCTGGAGAAATATTTTCATCAATAATTTTACCAACAATATTATTTGTTTCAAAATTAACATAAATTATATCTTTAAAATACTTTTTAGCAAATTCTTTGACCAAATAAGTTTTACCTACTTGTCTTGCTCCATATAGTAATAATGGTTTACGATTTTTTTTATTCTTCCACTCCACTAAATTATCCATTGCTAGTCTTTGCATATCATCATCACCCACTTATCATTTTACACTATAACTCCAAAAAAATCAATTATAAACATACTTTTTTGGAGTTATAGCAAATATATTACCCATTTTTCCTAAAATTTGGGTTGGAATATTTGACAATGAACAAAAATATAGTATAATAAATATGCAATTGATTTGGCAGTATTTTATTTAATTATAATGTGTTATTTTAAAAATAAAGTAACTTAGACTGCCTAAGTGAAATTAATACTAACTCCCTATAATCAAAATAAAATAAAAACAAAGATTATTGTAATATTAAAGAAAGGAGAATTTTTATATGGCAAGATATACTGGACCTAGTTATAAGAAATCAAGAAGACTTGGCTTTTCTACTTTAGAAAATGGTAAAGACTTAGCTCGTCGTCCTTATGCACCTGGTCAACATGGTAAAGATCGTAAAAAGAAATCAAGTGAATATGGTATCCAATTACAAGAAAAGCAAAAAGTAAGATTCATGTACGGACTTACTGAAAAACAATTCCATAAAACTTTTGATAAAGCTCAAAAAATGGCAGGAATTGCTGGTGAAAACTTATTAATGCTTCTTGAATCTAGACTTGATAATATTGTTTATCGTTTAGGTATGGCTAAAACTCGTCGTGCTGGAAGACAAATTGTAAACCATGGACACATTTTAGTTAATGGTAAAAAAGTTGATATTCCTTCATATCGTGTTATGCCTGGTGATATTATTTCAGTTAAAGAAGCTTCATTAAATCATGCTGGCATTTTAGCCTCAGTTGAAGAAAAAATTACTGTACCTGCTTACTTAGAATTTGATAGTAAGAAACTTACAGGTAAATATGTAAGAACACCTGAAAGAAGCGAACTTAACCCAGAAGTTAATGAACAATTAATTGTAGAATTTTACAATAGATAATAAAAACTACCTTTTGGTAGTTTTTATTTGTTTTCTTCTAAAGGATTTAGAACTAATACACTTCTTTTTGATAAATCTAATTCTTTAATAAAGTCTAACATATCTTCATAAGTTATACTTTCTTGTATTTCTTTTAAATTATCTATAATATCTCCATAAGTTAATATCTCTGATTGAATAATACTATTTACTACTTCAACATCTTCATAATTTAATATTAAAGATGCTAATAAACTTTTTTTCTTTCTTTCAAAAGTTTCTTTAGAAATAGTTAAATTATCAATCTTTTTATTAAAGATATCAATTATTTCATTTTTATATTTACTATCAATAGTAAATGAAATAACTACATAATCATCAAATATTTCTCTATTGAAATAAAAGTCATTAATTAATTCTTTTTCTAATAATTCATCTCGAAAATCACTAGTTTGTCCAAAATTAACCATTAATAAATATTGTAACATTATTCTAATATGTAAATCATCATAACCTTTAATTGATTTCTTAGGTATTTTAATACCTATTTTTATTTGTCTATTAGCAACATTAATATTTACTTCTTCATATTCTTTTCTTATTTCTTTACTTTCTTTTTTAATTATTCTTTTTGGATTTTTATATTTTTTAAATGTTTTATTATTTTGATTTTCTTTTATTGCTTCCATTAATTCATATGGGTTAAAATTACCTGTAACTACTAAAAACATATTTTGAGGATGATAAAAAGTATTAAAAACTAATTTAATATCTTCAATAGATATATCTTTTATATCATCTTTATTACCAGTAATAACATATTTATGTTCATAACTATTAAATATGTTATTTAAATGTTTAAATAACATAACAGTATATGGATCATCTTCGCCCATATTTGCTTCTTCTGTAATTATTCCTTTTTCATTGTTAACAATTTGTTTAGAGAAAAAATCATTTTGCACAAAATCTAATAAATGAACTACATTTTTAGGGGCATCTTCACTTCCATATACTTGATAATTAGTATAATGAAAAGTAGTAAAAGCATTGGTATCACAACCAGTTTTAAAAAAGAAATCATGAGCAGTGGTATCTTTATCTTCATTAAATTTAACATGTTCTAAAAAGTGAGCAACTCCCCTTGGGGTTTTATATTTATGATTATTAATAGTAAATTCATTATATATAGAGCCATATTTAACGGATAATGTTCCATAAAAAGTATTTACCTTTTTATTAACCCACATATATACTTTTAATCCATTATCACATTTATCATAATAAATTGTTTCATTTAACCCTTTTAATTTAATTTCTTCCACTATCATCACCTCTTTTTTGAATATATATTGTATTTAAACTTAAACTCTTACCACATTTAATTAAATCATCTTTATTTATTTGTTGTAAAAGTTCTTTACGTTCATCAAGTAATGGTAAATTATCAAATACATTAAATACAAAATTATTTAATACTGCTATATTATTATCACTACTCATTTTTAAAGATACAATTAAATTTCTTTTTGCATCATTTAATAACTCTTCCGTATAATCTCCATTAATCATTTCTTTAATACATTTTTTAATTAATTTCTCGGCAAGTGAGATATTACTCTCGTCAAGTGAGACTTCAATTATTAATAATTCATCATTTCTTAAATAAATACTTCTAACACCATAACATAGTGAATTATCAGTTCTTAATTTTTGATATAATTTAGAAGTAATACCACCAGAACCTAAAAGATAATTAAAGACATGAAAAGCAATATTTTTAAGATTTTTATCTAAACCTTTAATATTATATATCATAACTAATGTACTTTGAATAAAATTACATTTATCTACTTTTCTTATTGGTTTCTTTCTTGTTTTATTATCTACTAGTAATACTGGTCTATTTAATTTAATAACTCTATTTTTAAAATTATCTTTAATAATTTTAACTGCTTCATCCATATTTAAATTACCAATAATAAATATATCACAATTAGATGTATTTAATAATTTATGATAATAATCATATAAATTACTTGGTGTAATATTATTAATATCTTCTTTAGTACCAATAACTCTATAAGATGATGGTGAGTTTTCATCCATTGTTTTTAGGGCATTAATCATCGCTAATCTATCAGAGGATTCTTTAATACTATCAATACTGTCTAATATTCTTCTTTTAACTATATTAAAGTTAGTTAAATCAAATTCATTATTCTTAACTTTAGGATTATTAATTACTTTAAAAGGAAATGCTAAAACATTTTCTAAATAATCTTTTTCATTTATAAATTCTGGAGCAATAAAATCTAATATAAATGATACACTAAACATATTACCAATTTTATTCGTAGTACCAAAAAAATTAGCTTTATATAATTCTTCTAATTTAATTGCCATATCTTTTCTTCTATTATAATCTTTAGAACAATCAGTTAATATATCACTTAAAAAAGAAAAGATAGGCATTTCTTTTTTATCTACTTCTCTACTAAACATTATTTCCATTCTTACTGTTTTAAATTTATCTGTTTTAATAGTATGTATATTATATGAATTACAATCAAATTTCCTATATTCCATTAGACACCTCTCTAATGATATTATAGCACATTTCTAATCATTTATGAGTTTTTTAAAGAATTATATTGTTTAATTAAATAATCATCAGTCATCCCCGCTATATAATCAATAACTATTCTTTCTTTAGTATTCATTTTATATTCATCACTCATATTATTTAAATAACTTTTATATATTATCGAATCTTTATTTTCTTTTTCTAAATCATCTAAATATTTATCAAATAAACAATTAAACATCTTCTTTAAATTATCTTTTTCTTCTTTACTTAAAGCTTTATTATATATATATTCATAATTAAATTTCATAAGCATATTCATGGCATTATAAACATCATCACTTAATTTAATATAATTATGATTAATACTATTATTAATAATATCTTTAGATATTTTATTTACTATTTCTCTATTACTACTACCTAAGACTTTTTTAACTTTACTTGGAACATCATCTATACTTATTAATTTAAGTCTAATTGCATCTTCAACATCTTTTCCTAAGTAAGCAATTAAATCACTTATTCTTAAAACACAACCTTCTAAAGTCATAGGTTTTAATTTATTATTTATATCTTTATCATAATAAGAATTATGATATTCATTTAAAAATTCATCTATATTTTTATTTCTTGGTTCATATATTTTTTCTAAATGTTCCCCATTATGGCACATAATAGCATCAAGTACAGGAACTGTCAAATTATAACCATGACCATAGTTTTCTATTTCCATTAAAAGTCTAACACTTTCAATATTATGTCTAAAGTATCCTTCATTATGGTTTAAACTTATTTCATTAAGTATTGATTCTCCAACATGACCAAACGGAGTATGACCTAAATCATGAGCTAAAGATGCAGCTTCGATTAAATCTTCATTTAAATTTAAAGCTCTACCGATTGTTCTAGCAATTTTACTCACAAATTGAACATGGGTCATTCTTCTACTTAAGTGATCATTTTCAACATTAGAAAATACTTGGGTTTTATCTAAATATCTAGTATAGGCAAGGGAATAAAGCACTCTATCGATATCACGATAAAATGTTGGACGATAATCTTCTTCTTCCTCCACTAATCTTATTCCTTTATCATATGAACAAGCATATTTACTTAAATTCTTAATTTGCATATTTTTATTTATTTCTTTATAATCCATAATTAACCTCATATAAATATTTTAATATATTTATATATAAAATAAAAGCAAAAGAGAGATATTTCTATCTCTCAAAGTTAATATTTTTATCTTTTGGTTTTTATCAAATAAAGTTACTGAGCTAAAATATAAGGATTGCTTTGACTACCTGTTCCACTAGCTATTTGCTCTTTATTACTTAAGTAAAAGGCTAAATAATTATATCCAATTTGATCATTTCCTGATGCAACAACTCGACCAGAACTCAAAATATTAGCTTCTAACCAACAAGTACTACCACTACCACTTTGACAAGAGATATCTCCTCTTGACATAAATCGTAAATTATTATATTCTGCCAACCATGCACTTGAGCATGCCGCTGGTGTACTTTCATTAAAACAATTAACAAAGCCATTTTTTGAAACTGAATATAAATAATCATATATGTATAATCCACCAATTTTTGATGTTGTTAATCCCGAATTATCAATTTCCATATTTTTAATATCATTTATATTATTAACTATGGTTGGTGGAACTACTACATGATAGTTCCAATCATGAGAATCTATTTTTGAATACCACACACTATCTGATGTCATGTAATTATAAGTAGTGCTATTAATATAAGAATTTGTAGACATTATCGGAGATCCACCTGGAGCACCTGGTGCAACTTCATATTTAATTCCGTGAAAATGTTTATAAATATTAGAATCACTCCACTTTAAATTTTTCCAATAAGCAGAAGTTTGACCACGATCAATACCATTTAAAACATAAGTAGAATTATAATCACTAATTTCCGGATTAAATCTTTGAGGAAACATTATTAACATTGATCCACTTCCAGTTATTCCTACTATTCTATATAAATATTTATCTTTAGCATTTATACATTGTGTTTTATCATAAGTTCCAAAACAAATATAATTATTAGTTACCTGATCTTTAGTTCCTTGATATCGATACATTCCACCTTCTTCACTTGAAGATAAATTTTTACTAGAGTCATTTTCTCTTAATTTTGTTAAAAGCGTTTCTTTTTCTGGTTCGGCTGTTATTCCATCTATTAAATATGGATCACTCATACTTCCTGCGTTTCCTGATTTTAGTGTAACATTTGATTTTAGATAAAATACTGGTCTTGTATAAACTTCTGGATCAAAAGAATCAGTGGCAATAATAGTACCTAGAATATAAGCAAAAGCCAATTGTGATGAATCAATAGTTTTATTTTCTTTCTTCGTCATTGACCAATAACCATAACTATTAACTGAATTTGATAAATTTCTATTCATCCAACTTTGACTTGCATTTGAACTCTTTCCTGGATTACCTTCTGGATATGAAAGTAAAAAATCATGAATATATGGAGCTCCTATTGCAGCAGTTACAGAATTACTAAATTTACTCTCAATATTATACACATCAAGACCATTATATGTTGTGACTTTTGAATCATCACTTATTACACCATATTTCCAACTATGATTTGTATCAATTAATTGTTTCCATTCATTATTATTTAAATAATTATAATAATTATTATTAATAAAACTATTACCATTTAAGGAATCAAACAAATTGGAACCATTCCAATCGCATTTTGAAGAATTTGAATTACATGCACTATTTGTATATCCCCATGGTGTACTAGCAGAATTTTTTAAAAAATCTGCTAATATTAATTTTAATTGACCATTTGGGGTTACTCCTATTATTCGATATAAATATTTAGATTTACCTGTTGAATTTGTACATGTTGATGTATCACTTGTTCCAAAACATATATAATTATTTACATTATCTGTTCCTTGATATCGATACATTCCTCCAACTTCACATTTGGTAATTCCAGTCTTTCCGGCTAATACTGTTCCTTTTGGACCTACACATTTATCAAAATATAATGTACAATGCATTCCTTCATGGGATGTCAATATAGCATTCGCTCCATCAAATGTTAGTACATTATTTACTATATTTCCTTTCTCATTTATGCATTGACTTTTACTCGCATTGTACGTATAGCTACTTGGAAAAGTATTACTTTTTGTATATTCAGTGTATGTTCCATCTCCAGTTTCATCTGTCATTATTGATATCATATCATTCTTTATTAATTCTTTTAATTTTACTTCATCTAATACTACTTCTTTATTATGACTTGATTTATTCATTAGATATAGTGAACCCATTTCAAGCAAAAGAAGTAATACCACTGCAAAATATCTTTTTTTCATAAACTTAACCCTTTCATTTTGCTATCTTATTACATCTTATACTATTATTATATATTTTTCTAGTTTAAAGTGTCAAGATTTTATCAGTAAAAATTTAATTTTTCAAAATAAATTATGTAAAGTATGTTATTTTATAAAAAATGTACTAAACACCTGTTTAATACATTTTTTTATAATATTAATTAGTTAATTAAATATGGATCTAAACTTGAACCTGTAGCACTTGATAATGTAATATTAGAATTTAAATAGAATGATGGTTTTATATTAAATACATTAGTTAAATTTTGAGGAGATGAACCAGTAACATTAATGTAAGCAGTGTTTGAAATAAAATATATGCCACATGGAGGAGCGCTACCTGCTGTTGCTCCATAACCACATGCTGACATTGTTGGATAATTTTTTGAATATCCTGCCATCCAAGAATAACAATTGCCAGATGAACTGCAATTACTAGTATTGCCTGCTATTGAATATAAGTAATCATGAACATATGGTAAAGCTATTTTAAATGTATTGGCCTCCCATGCTGGGCCACTTCCTAGAATTGGATGACCATTTCCATCACCGACTACATCTCCTATAACTTGTTTACCAGTTTCAATTTTGTATATTGTTTCGGCATCAACGGAAAGAAAATTATTTGAATAACCATTATAATAATTATAAGCAAATATTTTATCACCCCATCCATTTGGTACATATGTATCATTACTTAAAAATTTTGCTCCATTTAATTGATTATATAAATTTACTCCATAAAATTTATCTTTTCCGACATACGATGAATCTTTATCAGTCCAATAAATAGCACCTATGTCATTTTCTTTCATAATTTTTAAATGATTATCCGGCGTTACTCCAATTATACGATACATATATGTTTCTGGACTATTTGTACATGTTGTTTTATTATTTGTACCAAAACATATATAATTATTAACTGCAGTACCTTGATATCTAAACATTCCTCCAACAGGGCAATTTGATACTCCACTTTTTCCTTTTAAAGCTGTATTTCCGCCTCCACATTTACCAAAATATAAAGTACAATAAGCAGTATATTTACTATTTACTGTTACACTTGTTCCACTAACACTAAAGCTTACTCCATCTACTTTATTTCCTGCTTGGTCTACACATTCAGTCATTGACTCATTTACATAATAATCATCGCCTGGAAAACTAGTTGCATATACATATCCTCCACTATCATTTTCTACTTTTATAGCAACTGTATTATTATTTTCTACTATTTCTTCTTTATTATCTTCTAAGACATTTTTATTATTATATGATTTATATAATAAATGTAATGAAAATATTTCTATTAATACTAATATAGTTATTAATACTTTTTTCATAATCATATCCTTTCTAGTTTATATACTTTTATATCTAAATTATAATTTAAACTAAATTATATTTCAAGTAGTTATGATTATATTTAATTTTAATTTATTTTTATTTGACATATATTTAAAATTAATAATAATTAAAAAAAGTAGTTTATTCTACTTTTTTTTAACTAATTTAAGATTATTTTTTAATAAATCTATTACTTGTTCATCATTTATATTTTTATTTTCTTCTTTTAATTTAGTATAAAAATTTCTTGCTAAGTCTAAATCACACTCTATATAAGTATTAATTCCTTTATAAGTAACATAACGACCATACATATACTCATACATTACTTGTTGCTCTAAAGTTAAATAATCAATACTTCTTAATCTACTACTTATTTCAAATACTCTTTGATCTAACCCACATTTGATACAACCATAATAATCATCAGAACGACCTTCACAACTATCATAATCGTGTAAAGTATTTACCCATATATGATTACAAGAATCATATTCTTTAACTTTTAATTTCTTATATAAAGTTATTTGTTCACTAGCTAATTTAATATTTTTATTTTGTAATTCATAAAACCTTTTTATTACTTCATTCTTTTTTAATTCATTTATTTCTTTTAAAATATCTCCCCTTTCTTTTTCTATTTGTTCATATTGTTTTTTTAAACTTGCCATATAATTAAACCTCCAATTTAATTATATGTGTATTATCTACACTTGTCAATAATTATTTATTAATTCATTGCTCTTTTAAACATTTTTTCTAAATCATAAATACTAAATTTAATAATTGTTGGTCTTCCA
>CANQBF010000038.1 GCA_947588895.1 uncultured Bacilli bacterium
AATAATACTCCTCGCCTTTTTACTTGCTTATTATAACATACTCCATTAAAAAAAGATAGATTTCTCTATCTTTTAAAGCTTATCAATTAATTTTTTATTTACTTAAAGATAATTTTTTCTCATCATCAATAGTAATCGTTTTCTTAATTCCAATTAATTTTCCATCAATATTAGTTAAAACATATCCTTCTGGAACTGTACAATTTAGTTCTATTATGGCATCAGTTTTTATGCCAACTAATTCATCATTAACTGTAGCCATAATATATCCTTCTGGTAAATTATATTCTGGTTCTACAATTTCATCATCTTTTATACCAACTTTTTTACCATCAATATTAGTTAAAACATATCCTTTTGGTACTGTACAATTTAGTTCTATTATGGCATCAATTTTTACTCCGACTAATTCATCATTAACTGTAGCCATAATATATCCTTCTGGTAAATTATATTCTGGTTCTACATATTCAGTATACTCTACCGTAGATGCTGCATTAATATACATGTTCCAAAGTTCTTCTTGCTTTTGCTTTTTCTCTAAATGTTCATCTATTGCTAATTTAACAGCTAATGCATTACATAATAAACAAAATGCTAAAACAGGTATTATTAGTTTATACGGAATCTTATTTCTTGATTCTTTTTCTTTCTTTTCTACTTCTAATAATTCTTGTTTTACTAAATCTTTTTCATTTTTTTCTTTCATTATATTTCCCCCTTCTTTAGTAAACACTATTATTATAGTGTAAGTGTATAATTTTGTCAAAATATTAATATTATTTATTATATATAAAATAAAAACTGATATTTTTATACCAGTTAAAATCTTCTTGTATCTACCCCACAACTTGTAGTATACTATTTACAGGAAGCGTAAGTTTTACGCCGACTAATTTTTTTATTAGAGGACGCTACCTAAGGTATTACTACTAAAGGTGCGTCTTTTTTAATTATTACTATAATTATATATAGCAACACTAATATCATTAATATCAAAAATCTTATTAAAGTTTTTGACTTCATGACCAATCACCTCCATCATAAGTTTTTTCCAAAACCCCCTGTATGGTGTCGGCAACGCACTTAAGTTCCTGTAAACTAATTAAATCATATTTTACATCCATTGTAAAGTGCTTTATAAAATAAAAACTGATATTCTTATACCAGTTAAAATCTTCTTGTATCTACCCTCAACTTGTAGTATACTATTTACAGGAAGCGTGATTCACGCCATCCTTTAAAGTTTTGTTTGACGTGCTATAGCATTACTGCTGATAGTACGTCTTTTATTTGCTCAGTTAATATTATTAACAAGAGCAACAAAATGATTAAAATCAAAAATCTAATTAAATTTCTTGATTTCATCTTATCACCATCCCTCATAAAGTAAACCCCCTGAAATATGATGACGGCGTATACCAGCTTCCTGTAAATTAATTAAATCATACTTTACAACTATTGTAAAGTATTTTTATTATTTTAATATATTGTTTTTTAACATATCTATAATTAAATCTACAATTAATAATTTATTTTCTATGCGATTATCTTTTTCACAAGTATAAATTTTATTATAATACTTATTATTATCTTTATCATAAATACTAATATAAACTTTATCACATTCATTAGTAATATTATTAATATCTATTCTTTTTAATTGTCCAGTTATCCCAATACCATAATTAGAATTAGTAAATAAAGAAATAACTTTACTCATTTCATTAGCAACTTCCATACTATAAACTGTATATTTATCTATTATTTCTTTATTTACACCCATTTTTATTTTATATTCATTAGAATAAGTAACGGCACTAAACTTTAATACTTCACTAGCCCCAGGTATATTCGTAATTTCATTTACTAATCCTCCCCCTGTACAAGATTCCATTGTACTAATTGTTTTCTTATTTTTTATTAAATACTCTACTATTTCTTTCATAATACCTCTTTACTAACTATTTTTAATTCATTATTTAAAATACTATATAAATATAATTTAATATCTTTATCTTTAAAATATTCTTTTAAATAATCATAATAAATATTTAATTGTTTTTCATAATCTTCTTCTAAAATATCTTTTAATTTATAATCTACTAATTTAACTTCATTTTGATTAATAACTATTAAATCAATTATACCATGATATTCAATATTATCTTTTTCATAAATAAATTCATGTTCTTTATAAATAATACTATCTTTATTAATATCTAAAATATTTATTAAATTAATTATCTTATCATAATATGGATTATCACTTTTAACATTTAAAAAATCTACTTCTTCAAATATTTGATGAATAAGTGAACCATATTCCATTTTTTTACTTTCATCTTCACTAATTAAACTTAATATTGTCTTAGATGCATGTTCTTCTTTTATTAATTCATTATTAATATTAATTTCTTGATAACTAATTTTATCATTTATATTTAAATTATTATCTTCTTTATCTTTTTTATTAAATAAATAATCTTTAGTTAAATAATAATCATCTAAATTAATATTTTTAATATAATCAGTTAATTTATTTTGAATTGATATTAAGAAACTTAAGAATGAATTATATTTTTCTCTTATACTATTATCTACAATATTACTTTCAATATTACCCTCTTTTAAAGGAGCAATAATAATTATTTTTTCTTTAGCTCTCGTTAATGCCACATAAAACAATCTAATTCGTTCACTAATATCATTTAAAATATATTCTTTTTTAAATAAATCTTTTAATATAGTATAACCAATACCATTATTATAATATGGTAATATCATTTTATATTTATTTGAATATACAAATTTATCTTTAATATCTTCTTTATTAAAAGTTTTATATAATCCACTAAAATAACATATAGGAAATTCTAACCCTTTTGATTTATGAATATTCATTATTTTAACTGCATTATTATTAGTACCATTTACATTATATTTTATTTCACTTTTACTATTAATAATTTCTTTTAAATAATTTTCTAAATCACTTAAAGAATAACCTAAATCACTTAAATTACTTGCTATACTAAGTAAATTATCTAATCTTATCAAAATATCTTCAACATTACCAATACTTATAATTTTATTATAATAATCTAATTTATCAATAATTAATTCTAATAATTCATATACATTTAATTTATCTATTTCTTTTATAATATCTAAACAAATATTATAAATATCACTTTTATAATATTCTTTATTAGTTATTATATTAAATATTGTATTATCATCATAATTAAATAAGAATGACCTAGCTACACTGACAAAATCATATTTAAATTCATCATCATATTCTTTATTATTTATTTTTATAATTAAAGATATAAAATTAGTTAACACTAAAATATCTATTTCACTAGTTAAACATCTATCAATAAATAAATTAAGAGGAATACCTAAATATTCAAATACTTTTTTATAAGTATTAAAAGATGACCCTCTATCCATGATAATACAAAAATCACTAAATTCAACTTTTCTTAATAATTTACTTTTCTTATCTATTACTTCATAATTATTAATTTTATTTAAAATATCTCTTCCAATAATAAAACTTTCTATTTCTTCTTTACTATATAATTTATAATTACTATTATCATAATTTAATATTTCTAATTTATAATCATCAACTTTATTTCTAAGTTCATACATTGTATTACCATAATTCATTTGATGATAATTACGATAATCACAACCACCTAGATAATCATCCATAATATAAGAAAATATTAAATTAATACCATCTAAAACTTCACTTCTTGAACGAAAATTTTTAACTAAATCAATTTTAATACCACCTTTATTTAAACTATAATTATCATATTTTTCTTTAAATATACTAGGATTAGCATTTCTAAAACCATAAATTGATTGTTTAATATCTCCGACCATATAAACATTATTATTCTCAATTAATTTAATAAATTCTTCTTGAATATTATTAGTATCTTGATATTCATCAATCATAATTTCTTGATAATAATTTTTAATTTCTAATCTTATATCTTCATTATCTTTTAATAATTTAATAGCCATTTTAGCAATATCACTAAATTCATATAAATCATTATTTTTTTTATATTCATTAATTAATTCATAATACTTTTTAAATATTAAAATAAATACTTCAATATAATCTTTAATTATCATAAAAGATTCTTTTATTTCATCTACATTTTTAAATCTTAAATAAGTTTTTAAATCTTTTATTAATTTATCAATCTTATCTTTTATATCCTTTATTTCATCACTACCCCTAGGTCTTCTAGGTAAATTAATATTATAACCATACTTATATATATCATCATAATTTTTAGCATATATTAAATCATTAATACTCTTTAATAATTCATCATAATATTCATGATAATCTGATTCACCAATTAACATAACATTACTTTCGATATTATCAATTATTTCATATAAAATATTTAAGTAATCTAATATATAATTATCAATCATTTTATCATTTAAATAATTATCTATATAATTATTTAAAAAATTATCAATATCTATTTCATTATCGATAGATTTAATAAAATCTAATAATACTTCTTTAATATTATTATCATTTTTTAAACAAAAATCTTTAATTAATTTTAAAAATAAGGGATTATTACTTTCATATAATTCTTGCATTATTTTATCTATTATTTCACTTTTTTTAAGAGTAATAATACTATCATCTACAATACTTAAATTATTAGATACATTAAGTAAATAATTATATTTTTTTACTAAACTTAAAGTATAAGAATCAAATGTTGTAATATAAGATATTTCTAAATAATCAAGATTATCTTTTAAATCATCATATTTACTTATTTCATCTCTAATTCTATCTTGCATTTCTTTAGCAGCGGCATTTGTAAATGTTAATATTAATAATTCATTTATTTTAATTCCTTTTTTTAACTTAGTTATTACTCTTTCACTTAAGACTGCCGTTTTACCTGAACCAGCACCAGCAGAAACAATAATATTACTTCCCTCTTTATTGATGGCATCATTTTGCTCTTTAGTCCAATTCGGCATCTTTATCACCCTCTATTTCATCTAAAATGATATAGTCTCTTTCTTTTTTAAAACATATATCATAATATTTACAATATTTACATCCAATATCTTCTTTATATCCAATCTTTTTAGGATTAATATCAAATTTAGCATCTAGTATATTAGTAATATCTTCATTTATTTTATCATCAACTAACTTAATTAAATCATCTATCTCTTCATTACTTATTACTTTACTATTCTTATAAAATTCTCCATTATTCTTACATTTCAATCCTTTAATTAAGTTACTATTTTGATAATTAATATCTATATTTTTTAAAATATTAACATCATTATTAGAATATCCCACTAACTTTAATCTTTCTTTTTCTTCTTCTTCATAACTTTTATCACTTATTAAAATATTTTTATCTAAAATATATTGTAAATAAAAACCAGCAAATTCAATATTATTAAATAATTCACTATTTTTAATTAAATATAAATATATTGGTAATTGTAAATTAAAACCATAATCTTTATAAGTTAAATCAATATCTTCTTTACCACTTTTATAATCTACTAAAGCAACAACAGTTCGATTATTAAATTCTTTATATAATATTTTATCAATAAATCCGACAAATTGAACTTCAATATCTTTACTCTTATCAATAGCAATATATTGTTCTTTTAATATTTTATCTAACTTAATATTATTATTTTGCTCTTTAATTATTTTAATTGTTCTTTTTAAATCTTCCTTTAATAAATTAATAAAATATTCTTCTTTTTTAGATAAATCTCGATTACTTGTTTTAATATAATCAGATATAACTATATCAGAATCTAAGTCACTATCTATACATTTTTGAAGAGCATTATGTAATAAAGAACCAATAAATGCCTCAAATAAATCATTATCTCTTTTTAACTTTAAAATATTATTTAAATAAT
This sequence comes from uncultured Bacilli bacterium, assembly GCA_947588895.1. Classification (GTDB taxonomy): domain Bacteria; phylum Bacillota_I; class Bacilli_A; order RF39; family UBA660; genus SIG200. Next base: position 5,968 of record CANQBF010000038.1, read on the forward strand.
AACGAAAAGCACATTTATGATAATTATTAATATGACTATAAGATAAATATAATTTATTATTTAAATATTCTTTTAATTTATTTTTATCTATTCCCTTATATTTATTATCATAACTATTATAATTTAAATCATTAATACTATTTTTATATAAATATAAATTATCATCAATTATATTATAAGCTTCATAATTATAAAGCATTTTAGCTAATTTTAATTTATCTAATATATAAGCATAATGAATTATATTATTACATTTATATTCTTTAATATTTAAATTTAATTCTTTTATTAAAATAGATGGATAATAAATTGTTTTATTATCTTTTAATTTATAACTAATATATAAATTTTTAATACTGTTTATCTTATTAATAGTAAAATTTTTAATTTTACTATTAATAACATTAGTTTTATCTAAATCTAATTCTTCTTTAATATTATCTTTTATATAATCTTCATCTTTAATAAAGTTTGGAATACTACTAGTATTAAAATTCATTAAAAAGACATAATCATTATCATCTACTTTATCTAATGTACTAATTATTTCAATATAATTTTTATAATTAAAATTATCAATATTTGTTTTTTTAAATTCATATATTAATATTTCTTTTAAAACATCTATATCATGAATAAAATTATATTTATTACAAATATTAATTATTTTATTAACAATATCTTTATCAAACATCGTAATTTCTTTTAAAGCATTATCTATTCCTTTATAAATATTATTTAAAAATATTTTAACTATCTCTTTACTATATAAATTATTATTACATGGTACTTTAATTGGTATATTATATAATTTACTATATTTATTTAATTCATTATAATATTCACTAGTTACATTCATTAATTTAATATTATTAATATTTATATTATCATTTAATAAATCAATAATATTTTCCATAACAAATTCTACTTCATCTTCAATATTTTTAAATTCATATACTGTATCATGTTTATACATATAAGTTTCATTTATTACTTTAATATTAATATTATTAAATAATTTATCTAAATATGGATAACCAATTACTATTATTTGATAATCTTTAATATACTCTTTAAAAAAATTATTATATATAATTAAATTATTATCAATTAATTCTTGTTTTAAATCTTTTAAAAATTGTAATTTTTTATTATGATATTCTTTATCTTCAATATAATATAATTTATCTAAAAAGTTATTTAAGATATCTATTTTCAAATGATATTTATTAATTAAATATGGTAAACATTCTTTACTATAAGAAAAATAATAATTTTCTATAAAAGATTTTTTATCATAAAACTTAATATCTTTAAATAAATGTTTCTTAGTTAATTCTTTTAATAATTTCTTTTTATAATTATTATTACATATAATAATTGTTTTATCTAAAATATCTTCAACATTCATTATTACTCCATTACATCTTTAGTATAATTATCTATTAAAGTTAATAATTCATCTTTAGTTTTTGCATTACAAAGTTTAACTTTAATATTTTTGGTATTAGGTAGTCCTTTAAAGAAATACATTAAATGAGTTCTAAGTTCTAAAACACCTAGTTTTTCCCCTTTTTCATTAATATAATCGTTTATAACTTTTTTTATCATCATAATTTTTTCTTCATTAGTTACTTTTTTAGGAATTTCCCCATTATCTAAATAATTAACACATTCTTTAATTAACCACGGATTACCTAAAAAGCCTCTTCCAATCATAACTGCCGTACAACCCGTATAAAGAAGCATTTTTTTAGCATCATAACAAGATTTAATATCTCCATTACCAATAACTGGAATCGATACACTCTCTACAACATCTTTGATTACATCTAAAGACGATGTATTAGAATAGCCATCACTTCTCGTTCTACCATGAACAAAAATAGCACTAGCACCAGCTTCTTCACAAATTTTTGCAATTCTTGGGGCATTGATGCTATCATGGTCCCAACCAGCTCGAATTTTGACAGTAACTGGAACGGAAACACTTTGAACAACTGAAGATACAATCGCTCTTACATTATCTTCATCTTTTAATAAACTACTGCCTGCTTTACTTTTAATAGCAACCTTTGGTACAGGACAACCCATATTTATGTCGATAATATCTGGATGCATAACTTCTTCAATTATTTGGGCAGCTTTACTCATTGATTCTTTATCACTACCAAATATTTGTTGAGAAATAGGTCTTTCTTCATCTGTCATTTTTAATAAATCTAATGTTTTTTTTGATTCATATACCAAAGCTTTATCGGAAACCATTTCCCCAACAACTAAACCAGCACCCATTTCTTTAGCTAGTAATCTAAATGTTGTATTAGTTACTCCCGCCATTGGAGCTAAAACTACTTGATTTTTTATTGTTACATTACCTATTTTCCATTCCATTAGTTTGTCACTCATTTCTAAATAAATTATACTAATTTTTATATGTTAAAACAAGTAATCTCATTTATTATTTAAAAAAAGAAAAACTCAATAATTAAAAATTATTTTGCTTTACTTCTAAAAGCTTCACAGCTTGTTTTCTACTTCAGTGGATTTTAATCCTCCATAGGCCATATTTCCAATAGTCGCTTCCGTATTTTTTTATTTCATTCCACTATCATTGTTACTGGTGTATTATCTTCAAGTAAAAAAGCATTAGCGTCATCTGTATCAATATGTAATTCATAATAACCATTATCACTAATTTTAACTTCAGCATCAATTATTCCACTTTTATCCCCATCTATTTTAATTTTAACTTTTTGCTTATCTATAACTCCATATTTTTCTTTATCCTTAGCATTGATATGAACATGTCTATTAGCTATAATTAATCCTTTAACCTTAATACTATTCTTATTTGTTTCTAGGATTATTTCTAAACTATCTTCTAAATCGCCACTTCTTCTTACCGGAGGATTTAAACCTAGTAATCTTGCATCTCTTTTAGAAATTTCAATTTGATTATATTTTCTAAATGGTCCAAGCACTCTTACATTGTTGATTTCTTTATCGCCATTTTTAATGGTAACAGTTTGATTTGAAGCAAATTCACCAATTTGATTTAAATCATTTCTTTTTGTTATTTCTTCATCAAATAACATTTCATATGTTTCTTTAGTTAAGTGTACATGTCTATTACTAATTCTTGCATTTATTTTATATTCCATTTTTTATCACCAATAATATTATAAACAATTATTAGTATAAATACAAATGATTTAAGTCATAATATTAATGGTGATAAAAGAATGAAAAAACCTGGATGTAGTAAATGTGATGAAGCTCAAATTCAAGGAAGAACTTATATTGATCCTGAAAGTGGGATGCTTTGTGTAACATTAGAAAAAAAGATTGATTTACCAAAAGGTAAAAAAATCTTAGTTCCACAAATATGTACTGTATGTGGTACAACTGAATGGATAACCATTAACACTGATGAAGAAAATGAATAAAAAAATCTTTTAATGATAGCTCCTAAAAGGATTTATATCATCAAAAGATTTTTTGTTTATATTAATTATAACTATAACATAATTCCAAATTACCAGATTTTACACTAGAACCAGCACAACCTTTAAATGTTTCTGAAGAACAAACATAAAATTCTCCTGATGTAACTCCTCCAGTAGTTGATCCACCAGAATAAGTAGGAAGATTTTTATCTTTTATATATTGTTCACAAGCTTCAAGTGAATTAAAATATTGAATTATAGCAGATTGAGAACCAGATGAGCATCCATTTGGATCTGTACAACCAGCGCTTCCTGAGCTAGCTCCACCAAAGGTTACATGACGTAGTGCACCTCCTGAAATGTTACCCGGATCTGATAATGTAATTGAACAAGTTCCACTATTTCCATAAGCGTCTTTTACTGTTGCTATAAATGTTCCTATTCTATCATTATATGGTATAACAAAACCATTAACAAGATCGGGTGAGTATGTATAACTATAATATCTCCTTACCATTGATAACGTTTTACTAGATGTACTCACATTTACATTTACTGATAAATAAACAGAAGTAGAGCTAAGTTGTGGTGCTTGTATACTACAACTTACAGGTAAAACTGGTGCTTTATCAAAATATAATGTACAATGCACACTTTCATCTGATGTTAATACCGCTTTTGTTCCATCAAATTTTAAATGCATTGTTCCGGTTGTTACTGTTGTTTTTTTAGCTTCTTCATTTCCTGTTACCGTTGCCGTAAAGTAAGCATATGATACTGCTAGTAACATAAACAAGGCTAAGGCTAAAA
>CANQBF010000039.1 GCA_947588895.1 uncultured Bacilli bacterium
TAAAAAAATACAAATTTAATTTATATAACTTGTATTTTCTCTTATTTTTTTCCAACATTTACTTTACATCACCAAGTGTATATTTATTGATTATTCTACACTTTTTAAACTAGCAATCATATCTATTCTTTTTAAATTAAAATGAGTTACTAAATTAACTAAGAAAGTAAAGAAGATAGTTATAACTATTGTTAAAATATAACTAATTAATTTAATATTATATATAAAATGAGCTTTTTCTATTTCTACTGTCATAATAACTATTTTTGTTAAAAAATAACCTAGTACTAATCCAATAATTATACCTATAATTGTATATATTATATTTTCTTTTGTGATATAGTTATCAACTTCTTTATCATAAAATCCTAATACTTTTAATGTTGATATTTCTCTTTTTCTTTCATTAATATTTATATTAGATAAATTATATAATACAACAAATGATAAAGAAGCTGAAAGCACTAATATAATAATAACTACTTTATTTAAAGATTTTAACATATTATCAGCACTCTTAATAAAATCTTCAATATACATTATTTTTAATACTTCACTATTATCCATTAGTTCTTTAGTTAAATTATTTTTATTTATATTATCTTTTAAATTTAAATAAACAATATTAGTATTATATTCATTATCTTTATTAAATAAATCTTTATCAATATAAATATAATGCATTAAATAATTTTTAACTATACCCCCAATTTGATAACTATAAGTTTTATTTTCATCATCAATTAAATTAATTGTATCTCCCACTTGATAATTATTAAGTTTAGCTAATTTATCAGTAATAATTACTTTATCACTAGTTAATTTAATTTTATTATCAGATTCATCTATTAAATTAATAATATTATCTATTTCATTTTTATCTACAACAAATAAATTTGCTTTAACATTATTACTTTTAACATTAATATTTTGGACATCTACTCTACTAATAATATTATCATTTATAATATCAATATTATTATTTACATAAATACTAACATCATATTTAAAAGTATCTTGATATTGTTTATTAGCAATATCAATTATGGCATCCCGAATACCAAAACCGCACAATAGTAAAGCACTACAACCGGCAATACCAACGATTGTTACTAATCCTCTTTTTTTATACCTTAACATATTTCTTAACGTAATTTTTTTAGAAAAGCTTAAATGATTCCATATTAATTTTAAGTTTTCTAATAATATTTTCTTACCATTTTTAGGACTTTTGGCTCGCATTAATTCAGCTGGTTTTTCTTTTAATACTTTATAAGTAGTATATATTGTTGTACCTAATATACATATTAAAGAAATGCCTAAACTTAATAAGATAATTGTTAAATCAAATTTAATAGTTAATTTAGGTAAATGAAATAACATTCCATATATATTAGATATAATAAGAGGAATAATTATTGCTCCAAAAAAATAACCAATTAAACCACCAACAAATGTGGCAACACTAGAAAATAAAACATACTTAAATAATATTTCTTGATTATTAAAACCAAGTGATTTAAAAGTACCTATTTCTCCTCTTTCTTCTTCTACCATTCGATTCATCGAAATTAAACTAACTAAAATAGCTACTCCAAAAAAGACGATTGGAAAAATTTTAGCTAAATTATCAACACTAGTAACATCATCTATATAATCAGGATAAGTATCAGCATCTTTTCTACTATAAATATACCAAGTAGGTTCTTTTAAATTATTTAATTCATCTTTAGCTTTATTAATTTCTTTATCTATATTACTTTTTTCTTTATTATATTTATTTAAATTACTATTATATGTACTTAAACCATCATTATATTCTTTTAAACCATTTTCATATTTTAAATAATTATCATTATATAAACTTAAATTATTTTCATATAATTCTTTATTTTTATTAATTTCATCATTCATTAATTTAATATTATTAAATAATAATAATGTTTCTTTTAATTTATTTAAATTATCTACATATATTTGATATTCTACTAAATTTTTATCTAAATTATTAATAATACTTTCTAATCTATTAATTTCATTTTCTAAATCATTAATATTATTATTTATATTATTAATATCAATATTATAAGTATTTATTAATTCATTTAATTTATTACTATTTTCATCTAATTGTTCCTTAGCATTATCTAAACTAACTTTATAATTATCTAATTCAATTTTACTATTGTCTAAAATTATTTTACTATTATTTAATGCACTTTTAGCATTATCTAACTCTTTTTTAGCTTTTTTTAATTCATTATTAGCTTTACTCTCTTCTTCTTGAATTTTATCTTTAGCTTCATTATAAACTTCTTCATAACGTCTTTTTTCTTGTTCTTCTTTAATATTATTTAAATATTCATCTTCTTTTTTTATTGTATCTTCATATTCTTTACTACCTGTTATAAGTTCTTTAGTATTATTTAATGTTAAATAAATACTATTATAATAATCTAAATTAAAACTAGTATCTAAAATATAACTATAATAATTAATTGTGCCATTACCAATTTTAGTGCTTCCTCTATCTTGATTTAATCGATCATTATTAAAATATAAACCACTTTGAACTAAACCGACAATCGTATATTCTTGATATTTAAAATCACTATCATTAATTTTAATAATACTTCCTATTTTATAATTAGTTTTATTTACTAAATTTTCTTCAACTACTATTTCATTATCTTTTTCAGGTAATTTACCTTTTATTAATTTAACTATATTTATATCTTTAGGTAAATTAGATATATTAATAACATAATCATCATTTTCATCTTTAATTAAGACATCTTTAGAATAACTATATTCTATATTCTTTACATTAGGAATACTTTTTAAATAAGTTAAATCATTATTTGTAAGTCCTAAAGTTGACATTATTTTAAAATCATATACATTATATTCATCTAAAAATTTATCTAAAGTATCTATCATATCAGGTTTAGTAGATTTTAAACCAGCAAAAACAAAAACCCCAAGAAAACTCATTACCATTAATGGTAAAAATCTTGAAAAAGATTTCTTTATTGTTCTAATACTATTAGTTATTAATCGATTTTTCATGTTACCACTCAATCTTTTCTATATCTTGAGGATTTTCATTAATAATAACTTCTTCAACTTGACCATTTTTAAACTTAATAATTTTATCAGCCATTTCTGCAATTGCACTATTATGAGTAACAATAACAATAGTCATTTTTTCTGTTTTAGATGTATCAGATAATAATTTTAATATTTGTTTACCAGTCTTATAATCTAAAGCTCCGGTGGGTTCATCACATAATAATAATTTTGGATTTTTTGCAATAGCTCTAGCAATAGATACTCTTTGTTGTTCTCCACCGGAAAGTTGAGATGGAAAATTATTTTTACGATTTTCTAATCCAACATTCTTTAATACTTTATTAGGGCTTAAATGATCTTTACAAAGTTGTACTGCTAATTCCACATTTTCTATGGCCGTTAAATTTTGAACTAAATTATAAAATTGAAAAACAAAGCCAATATCATTTCTTCGATATTGAATTAGTTTTTTACGATTTAATTTAGTAATATCTTTACCATCAATTAAAACATTACCACTTGTGGCATTATCCATTCCTCCAAGAATGTTTAAAAGAGTTGTTTTACCTGCTCCGGATGGACCTAATATTACAACTAATTCTCCCTTTTCAATAGTAAATGAAGTATTATTTAAAGCTTTTATTTCTACTTCACCCATTTTATATATTTTATTAACATTTTTAAATTCAATATATGCCATTTTAACCACCTTTTATATTTTATTTTAATTGATTTAAATCAATTCTTTTCAGCGGTATATATTATATAGCAATTTTAATAAAAGTACAAATAAAAACTGATATTTTTATACCAGTTAAAATTCTACTTGTATCTACCCTTCAACTTGTTGTATACTATTTACAGGAAGCGTGATTCACGCCGTCCATAAAATTATGTTAGACGTGCTATAGCATTACTGCTGATAGTACGTCTTTTATTTGCTCAGTTAATATAATCTGATTAGAGTTTTTGACTTCATGACCAATTACCTGGTACCATCATAAGTTTTTTCCAAAACTCTTTTTTTGTATAATTATGGGAATTTAAATGATGAATTTTGTGCAACTGGTTGCACAATTACCTTGGAAACCCAATATTACTTTAATGCAAAAAGTTTGAAATTGATGTATTTGGAAATGTTAAGTTAACAATTATTGACTATAATTTTTATGTGGAAAATTTCTAAAAAAGAAAAGATTAAAATTATTTTACATTCATTGTAAAACATTTTATAAAATAAAAACTGATATTCTTATACCAGTTAAAATTCTACTTGTATCTACCCTTCAACTTGTTGTATACTATATACAGGAAGCGTGATTCACGCCGAATAGATATTGTAACGACGTGCTATAGCATTACTGCTGATAGTACGTCTTTTATTTGCTCAGCTAATATAATTAACAAGAGCAACAAAATGATTAAAATCAAAAATCTAATTAAATTTCTTGACTTCATCTTATCACCATCCCTCATAAAGTAAAACCCCCTGAAATATGATGACAGCGTATACCAGCTTCCTGTAAATTAATTAAATCATATTTTACAATTATTGTAAAGCATTTTATAAAATAAAAACTGATATTTTTCAACCAGTTAAAATTCTCTTGTATCTACCCCACAACTTGTTGTATACTATATACAGGAAGCGTGATTCACGCCGAATTTTTTTAAGAATGACGTGCTATAGCATTACTGCTGATAGTACGTCTTTTATTTGCTCAGTTAATATTATTAACAAGAGCAATAAAATGATTAAAATCAAAAATCTAATTAAATTTATTGACTTCATCTTATCACCATCCCTCATAAAGTAAAACCCCCTGAAATATGATGACGGCGTATACCAGCTTCCTGTAAACTAATTAAATCATACTTTACAATTATTGTAAAGTATTTTTATTTATTTCTTATTCTTTTATTCATTGTATTAAAATATTCATCATAAATTTTAAAATCATTTATATCATTAAAATAATACTTATTAGTTAATAAATAATTTTTTATTAAATCTAAAATATCAATATTACTAATATAATGGAATTTTCTTATTTTTATTGCTTGTAAATATGAAAATAAATACAACATTGATGCATCTTTGCCATCTCCAAGTATTTCTTCTAAAACAAAACTTAATACTTCATCATCTAAAATATCCATTTTTTCCATTATTAATTTAGTAAAATCACTTAAAGAAACATTAAAATCTCTTTTTTTAAATTCTTGCATTAAACTAAAATATCTAACAAGTTCATCTAAATACCAATACATATCAAAAATTCTATCTTCATAATCACCAGAATTAATATAACTATTAATATTATACACTAAATCTAAAAATAACATTTCAAAACTTATTGCTCCAAGTTCTTGAAAATAATTACCAGAATTGAATCCCAAAATATTTTCTAAAGCATGTTCTAACTCATGATTTAAATTATAACAATTATCACTGGGATTAATAACTAATATTTGGGAATCATTAATATGAGAATAATAACAATAAGATGAATATTGTAAACTATTATCTGATTCTACTAAAATATTATCTTTTTTATTCATATTATTAATTAATGCTTGATATAAAAGATTAGAATGACGTTTATAATTTTCTAAAGTATATTCATATTGAGTATTTATATCAACAAAAGTTTTATCTTCACCCATCTTTTCTTCTAAAATATTACTTTTTAATAATAATTTAAAATATTCAATTAAATTATCTCCTAATATTTTATATTGCTTTTTCATTTTATTTAAAGCATTATTTTTAATTTTATCATTTAATTCGATACTTATATTATTATCATATTTTTCATAATTCATTTCACTTGAATCATTATAATCAAATTGATTATTTAAATATTTTTTAAATACTTTAATTTCTGAATTAATTATTCTTTTATAATCTTTATCTAAATCATTTCTTTTTAATAATTTATATCCTTTATTAATAGATTCTTCAAAATACTTTTTATCTATATGCCAATTTTCCATAAATCCCCCAAAATTATTTTTTATTTTTTACTATCTTTATTAATTTTTTTATTAATACTTTCTCTTAATTTTACTAATATTTCTTTATATGTTCTTATATCAGGGAAAGCTTTAATAATTCTCTTACTTAAATATCCCTTAGATAATAATATTTCTTTAACTTTCTTTGTTATTTCTTCAGTTTGATCTTCTTCAGCTTTCTTAATTTCTTTTCTAATACCACTCATAATAACACTAGAAACAACATTATCAGTTATATAAATAATTAAAGCAATTATAACTATTATATATAATATTAAATTAGGTATTTTATTAATAATACTTACGAAGAAAGGATTAATAACATACATAATAAATGTTCCAAGTAAACCAAATGGTATTAAATTTTCTAAACATACTCGTCCATTAAGATTAAATCTTTTATTACTATAATCCCACCATCTAGCTTTATAAATTTTCTCCATTAAATAACTAGTCACATATTCCAAAATTGAACAAATTACTAATGCCATAAAAAATAATGTTATTGGTTCATGTAAATATCTATTTAGTAATATAATAATGAGTAAACAACCATAACCATATATGGGACATATTGGACCAATTAAAAAACCTCGGTTAACAAATTTATGGTTAGTAACAAATATTACTAATACTTCCATTAACCAACCTAAAAAAGCATATAGAAAAAATAATAATATATATAATGCAATTTGTCTCATAAAAACCTCTTCTCATATTATAGCACAATCAAAAAAGAAAGGCAAAAAGCCTTTCAAAGGTAATTAGGCACGAGACATTGTGCCTATAAATTGTGGATGTTTTTAAGTCTACATCTGACTATTAATCGATTAATAATCGACTAACAAGCTAAGTATAGCATAAAATATTTAGGTTAACAAGTGTTTTTGTCCAAAATTATACACTTATTATTTATTTTTAATTACCATAGTCTAAAAAAATATAGATTGTCCAAATATCTACACATTTTATAAAATACTCTCAATTACCATATATAATATGCCTAGAAGTGGTTTAGATATGGAAAAATTAAAATATTTAAGAGAAGAAGCTCATCTAAGACAAGAAGATGTAGCAAAAATCTTAGGAATACATAGAACAACTTACACATCATATGAAATTGAAAGGGATACTATTCCCATTAATCACTTAAATAATCTATGTAACTATTTTAATATTTCTATTGATTATGCTTTAGGTCTTACTACTAAAAAACAATATCCTAATAATAAAGAAAACATTAATAATGAATTATTAGCTAAAAGATTAAAAGATATTAGAAAAAATAATAATTTAACCCAAAGGGAAATTGCTAAATTATTAAATATATCAAGAAGTACATGGACAGGATATGAATATAATAAATATCAAATACCAACAATTATCTTATATGGGCTTGCTAAAAAATATCACTTAAGTATTGATTATCTTTTAGGAAAAATTGATACTAAACAATAACCAAATATTATTAACTTTCATAAAATACTATGAGTATGAAAGGATGGTTTAATGTCTAAAGGAATACTAACAGCAAGAGAACAAGAAGTTTTTGAATTATTAGTGTTAAATAAAACAACGAAAGAAATAGCCAAAGAATTAAAAATAAGTGAAAAAACAGTACGTAACCATATATCAAATACAATGCAAAAACTTGGAGTTAAGAGTCGTGCTCAAGCTGTCGTTGAATTACTTAAATTAGGAGAATTATCAATATAATATTTATTTGAGATTAATTCTCTTTTTATTTGTCTTAATTTTTATTTACTTTAATATAATTAATTAAGGTGGTTTAATGTTAAAAAAATTAGCATATAAAAAAATATTAATAATCTTTTTATCATTCTTTATTCTTTTAATAATTTATTTATTTCCTGAAAGTGAAAGTCAAGAATTTAATACTACTCTTACCTATACTAATCCTAAAACTATGCCTATTTATTTAATAGATAATAATAATTTAGTATCAAGATTTGAAATAGTTCAAAAAAGTAATGATACTTTAGATATGATTGATGAAGTAATTAATAATTTAACAATTAATAATAATGATGATAATGATTATATACCTGATAATTTTAAAAAAATAATACCGGAAAATACTAAAATAATTACTAAAGATTTAAGTGATGGTTTACTTAAAATAAATTTTACTAAAGAATTATTAAATGTTTCTTTAGAAAATGAAGAAAAAATGCTTGAATCTATTATATACTCACTTACTGAAATTAAAGATATTAAAAAAATTATGATTTTTGTAGAAGGAGAACAATTAAATAAACTTCCCAATAGCAAAAAAACATTACCTAATACTTTAGATAGAAGTTATGGTATAAATAAAGTATATGATTTAAATAGTATGAAAGATGTTAATAAAGTTACTATTTATTATATTAGTAAATTAGATAATTATAATTATTATGTTCCAATTACTAGTTATACTAATACTAAAAAAGAAAAAGTTGAAGTTATTATTGAAAAATTAAAAACTGCTCCAACTTATGATACTAATTTAGTTAGTTATTTAAATGCTTCAGCTGAACTTTTAAAATATGAAATATTAGAAAATAGTGTTAATTTAAGTTTTAATAATGAAATATTAAGTTTAGATGATAATAGTATTATCGAAGAAGTTAAATATTCCATTGCCCTATCTATTAGAGATACCTATGACATATATGAAACTATTTTCTTCGTTGATAATATTTTAATGGATGCCCATTTTATCTAAAGATTAGTCATTTTGACTAATTTTTTGTTGAAATATTATTACGTTTGTTATATAATTAACTTGTTCAGTTGTCTCCGTAGCTCAGCTGGATAGAGCAATCGCCTTCTAAGCGATCGGTCAGGTGTTCGAATCACCTCGGAGACACCATATTGATATAAACTCGGACTTTCTGAGTTATTCAAAAACGACTTGTAAAAAAGCCGTTTTTA
>CANQBF010000040.1 GCA_947588895.1 uncultured Bacilli bacterium
AACTTTTTCTTCACTCGCATCAAGCGTAGAATGAGGATATTCTTCCCACAATCTATTAAAACATTTCATATCAGCTTCTTTTATTGCATTTCCATGAACTTCATCTCTTAATCCAAATCCATCTAAAATAATAGTCAATACTTTTTTCATCTTATCACCATCGTCCATAATATATCATATTCTTAAAAAAATTACCACAAAAAAATACCAACATTGGTATTTTTTAAAATTTTATTAAGCCGTAGCTGTACAAGCAAAACTACTAACAGAGAAAGTTATTGTACCACTTGTACCATTTAATGTTGTTTGATTAGCAGTAGCACTATTTTCCAATTTAAATCTTGCTTGAATAGTTCCACCATGTCCTTGAGTTAAACCAGTAAATGTGCCATTTAAACTAGCACCACTATTGCTTAAAATATTGCCAGCAGTTGTTAAATCATTATTAAAATCATAAGTTACTGTTGAAGTGCCATAATTTCCATATGTTACTTCAAGTGTAACAAGATTTGGACCTAAAGATTTAGATTTTTTAAGTAGATCTCCATCACCTTTAATATTTAATGTATATGTACAAGTAAATGTTCCTTCACCACTTACAATAGCAGTTGCAACAGTTTGCATTGCATTACTTTCGCTAATTCCACTCGGTGATGCATAATAAGCCTTAGCATTTTCATCCATCATACCTTGACGAGTTGTTGTAAGAGTTAAACTAGTACCAGCATTCATTGTTACTGAGCCAATTGATGGAACTTTACCTTGAATTGTAGGAGTTCCAAAATTATTACTAGTTGTAACAGAAATATATGCATATGTTGCTCCTAAAGTCAAAACCAATAGCATTACAATAGCAATAACAGTTGGAACAATAATCGCCTTATTCATAGATTTTGGTCTATTATTATTAAACTCATTATTTTCATTTATAAAATTATCATTCATAAAAACTTTTTTCTCCTTCTATTATTAACTATATTTTATAAAATACATAACCTTATTGTCAATAAAAAAGAACAAAAATGTTCTTTTTTATGTTAAGTTAAATTTTTAAGCAGTGGCTGTACAATCAAATTTTGTTATTTTAAATGTATAAGTTACACTAGTTCCAGCAAGTGCCGTTTGATCAGCTGTTAGACTATTTTTATAAGCTAATTGTGCAGTTATTATCTTGTTTATTCCAGATTTTAATCCTTTCATTTTACCATTCAAAGTTACACCCGTAGTAGAATGCAAGTCAGGATGAGCTGTATTCATATCATAAGTTGTTACTAAATTGTCACCAGTTTCATTAAAATGATTAATCTTTAAAACCAATAATCCATCACCTTTACTTACCGCAGCAGTTCCCATATTATTTATTGTACTAGATATATTTAAAGTATAAGTACAATCAAATGTTCCTTCACCTGTTACAGATGCAGTAGCAATTGTAGGTGCCGTAGCTTGCGTTGTTGCAGTGCCATTTGATGAAGCATAATACATCGTATCCTTCGCCAGTTTTTGTACTTGGGTTCTTGTTAAATTCATTGTTAAGTTTGAACCACCATTTATAGCTACAGATCCCATACTTTGTACACTACTAGATATTGTGTATGTATTAAAATTAATTTTAGCTGTAACAGTTATATATGCATAAGTCGCCCCTACAACTAATACTGCTAATGTTAATATAGCAACTATCATTGGAGCTATTAACTTTTTCTTCTCCATAATTATTTCTCCTATCTATCTACATATAACTTTATACCAAAATTATTTTATATTCAATATTAATTTGTTAATTTTTACATAAAATATGTAAATTTTATTAAAAAAGATACTATTTTATACTAGTACCAGTTAATTTTTTAATTATATATTAAATTATTACTTACTTTTAATCTATCAGCTAATGTTGTTAAAAATTCTGAATTTGTTGGTTTATCTCGATTAACATTAACACTATTACCAAAAATATCTTCCATTAAATTAATATCGCCACGACTCCAGCTTATTTCAATCGCATGTCTTATGGCTCTTTCTACTCTTGTTGCTGTTGTATTAAATTTCCTTGCAATCTCTGGATATACATCTTTTGTAATATATGTTGATATATTATTATTTTGATATACTATTTTAATACCCTCTCTTATATATTGATATCCTCTAATATGTGATGGAACTCCTAAACTATGTAATAAATCAGTTATAACAGCTTCTTGATTAAATACTTTATTATTTTTTAAATTATTATTTATATCTATTGCGGTTATTCTTCTTTCTAAGCTTAAGAAACTAACTGGTTTTAACATATAAAAGTTTATTCCTAAATTATTCACTTCATCTAATATTTTATCATCTTTAAAGTTTGTTGTAATAATAACATTCTTTTTAATTCTTCTTCTAGATAATTCATTTAAAATAAATATACCATCTAATTTCGGAAGAATTAAATCCATTACAATAATATCTATATCTTTATTATGATTAATAATATATTGTAATCCATCTTCTCCATTGTTAACACAAGCTACTACTTTAATTACTTCATGACTACTAAAGTACTTCTCCATTTCTTTAGTTACTGTATTATCACTATCAATAACTAAAACATTAATACTAGTTTTCATTTTTCTCTCCTCTTTTAAAATAATATTCTTGTACTGCACATGTTTATCATTATAAAAGATTATTTGACAAAAATCTATAGCAAACAATGACAGCCTTTGTCAATTGTTGTAAATATTTGTCGAATTATGATGAAAACCTTAAAAAAACTTGTAATTTCTTACATATTTTTATCGATTATTTTCTTGTTCCTCTATATAATCTAATGCTTTTAATTTACCAAATGCTACATACTCTAAAGTAGCTCCCCCACCACTAGATAAATAAGTGAATGCATTTTCAAAGCCTAAATTAATAACTGATGAAACACTATCACCACCACCAACATAAACTTTGCAGCCACTATTTTTTAAATCATAAAGTAATTTTTCAGTACCACGACTATATTCATCTATTTCATATTTTCCACTAGTACCATTTAAAAATACTACTTTGATATCTTTTATTACTTCATTTAAATTAACTAAATTATCATATATTATGTCATTATCTTCAATATCATCTATAGATACTGAAATTACCATACCATCTCTATTAACAATAAAATCAGTATTATAATATAATTTATCAGCGTTATTATTTATAATTTCTTTTACTTTATTTAATACTTCTTCATCTTCACTTACTAAACTTTTACCAACGTTATAATTCATAACTTTTAAAAAAGTATTTAATATTCCTCCAGTTAATATTAATTTATCACATTTTTTTATTAAATTTTCAATAATAAGTAATTTATCATCTACTTTAGCTCCACCCATAATAACTAAGAATGGGTGTTCTTTATTATTTATTAAATTATTTAAATTAGTAATTTCTTTTTCTACTAAAAAACCTAAATATGTTGGTAAATACTTACTTATACCAGCCGTAGATGAGTGAGCTCTATGTAATGACGCAAAAGCATCAACAACAAATACATCCCCAAATGTACTCCAATATTTAGCTAATTCTAAATCATTTTTGCTTTCTCTTTTCTCTGGTATATCCGTATATCTAGTATTTTCTACTAAAAAGCAAGACTTATTAGAATCATTAATCTTCTCTAAATTATTTGGATCATCTATAAAATCTAAATCAATATACTTCTTTAAATATTCATAGACTATTTTTAAACTATATTTATTTTTATCTTCTTCTGTTTTTATTCTTCCAAAATGACTTAATATAATTACTTTATTTTTATTATCTAATAGATATTTAATAGTTTCTAAACTTTTATCTATTTTACTTGTATCACTTATAACATTATCTTTTACAGGTACATTAAAATCACATCTTAATATTACTTTTTTATTGATTATATCTTCTTTACTTAAATATTTCATAATACCTACCTTCTTATAGTTATTATAATATATTTATTTTAGAAATACAAACTACTATTTTACTAATTTTTTTCTTAATTTTTTTAAAGCACTTACACGACTTTGACTAACATTACTTTTTGTATTACCATTAACTTCAGCAAGTTCATTTATAGTTAACTTTTTTGCATTATTTAATCCATATAATTTTTCTATTGTATTTTTTTGCTTCTTAGTCAATACATTATGATTTAATATAGTTTGAATCACTAATTTTGTTTCAATTTTATCATAATAATCATTTTCAATATTTTGTAAACATAAATTATCTTTAATAATATCATCACTTCTATTAATTAAAGCCATAATATAGTTTTCTAACATCTGATCATTATATAAATTTTTAAGTCTATCATATGTTATATTAATCTCTTTAATAATATTATATAACAATATAATTTCATAACTATTTTCTTTAATTATATTTGTTATATCAGTAAAATTATAATTTATATTTTCTAATAATTGAATCAATATTTTAATAAAATCATCTAAAGTAACATTTTTATTATTAGATTCTAAATTATATATTTTTAATACTTTAATAATACTACTTATATTAATTTTTATACTATTTCTAAGTATATAATTATTTATTGAATTTTGAGAAAAATCAGGAACAAAAGAAACAAAAAAACTATAATATGATGTTCTTTTATTAAAATAATCGTTATCTATGGCATTTATCCATTTATAAGTAAATTCTTCAATAATATCATTTATATCATACTCATCACTACATAGTAATATAAACTTTTTTTCTTTTAAATATTCATAAATTTTATACATTGTCCCACAGATAATTTCACTTCTTAGTTTTTTCTTCTCGTTTAAATTATCAGTATTTTTCATTTGTATATACTTTTCTTTTGCTTTATTAAACTTTAATTTTTCAAAACATTTATAATCATTAAACCAACTATCTAATTTTTCGTCTTGAATTGCCAAAAATTTTTCTTCTTCACTTAAAATTTCTAAATACATGTATTATCCCCCTAAATAATGCATACTATATTAGCATATTTTCTTTAATTTGTAAATCAATTTTTTTATCTTCCCAAGCCATCATCTTTAAAGTTCATATCTAAATCAGTTGGTATAGTTTGCATAAAATTACATAAATCATTAACTAAATTATTTTTACTAGTTATAAATTTTCCCGTTGCAAATTCTTTATTATTCACATTTATCCCTCTTACTTTACTCATAAGTTCTTCATTAGTATTACTCGGAATGTAATAGCTAACTAATATTTCTTGTTCATTAGTTAAATCAACTTCAATAACTGCCGCATGGCCTAAATCTCTACCCATAATTACAATTTTTTTATTTAAATTTATTATATCAATACAATCTGATTTATTTCTAAAAATTCCACTTTCAACTAAACCATCAAAAAGTTCAATACCAATATCATTTTCTCCCCCTCTTAAATAGATACCCATCCAATCAACTTTATCTTTTAATGCTTTTACTACTGGTATTTCTTTATAAAATTCTTCATTATTTACTACTATAGAATGCACATAATGTAAATACTCATTAATAGTATTAGGCTTTAATACGTCAAGATTATCTCTATAACTCATATAATAACCTTTAAAATTATTATAAATAGATAAAGCAAAATCTTGTCTCATATCCGTAATATTTGTTTGAATAAAATTTATTAATGAAATATAATCTTGTTTAAAAAAATAAGAAGTATTAATTATTTTATTTAATTCTTTTATCTTTTTATTAAAATCTTTTATTATATCAGAAACATTATAACTTAACATCATCTTATTTAAATATAAACTTATTTCATATAAATATTTTTCTAATTTATCAATATATTTTATTTTTGCTTCATCAGTAGAATAATCTAATTCACTTGGAATAATATTATTTAATATTTCTTTTATTCTCATATCATAATTAAAAAATTCTTCTATTTGTTTAGTCTTATTTTCCATTTTTATCACCATATATCTATATCTAAATTTTAAC
Source organism: uncultured Bacilli bacterium (assembly GCA_947588895.1). Classification (GTDB taxonomy): domain Bacteria; phylum Bacillota_I; class Bacilli_A; order RF39; family UBA660; genus SIG200. The sequence goes on from CANQBF010000040.1 coordinate 5,970, forward strand.
ACAGACTAAAACATCCTACAATATTTAATCTATTTACTTCTTTAAATACATTTCTTCATAAACTCAACATAATCTTTTTTATATTATTTAATATTTCTTTATCCATTTCAATACTTTTAATAAATTTAAAATAATGGGGCAAATAATCTAAGTATTGCTTGCCATAATTCTTTAATAAATCCTGTTTTTACATCTTTATCTTGTAATTCATAACATTCTTTAAATGTATCTATAAAATCTTTATAAATATCTTTTATTTCTTTATTATTTTCCATATAAATACCATTTTCAAAATGAAGATATAAACTTCTATAATCCATATTAATTGTACCTACTACTGCTCTTATATCATCACTTAAAAATACTTTAGCATGAACAAAACCATTTGTAAATTTATATATTTTAACACCATTATCATGTAATACTTTAAAAAATGATACTGTTTGAGTATAAACTATCTTTTTATCAGGAATACCTGGCACAATAATTCTTACATCTACGCCTCTTTTGGAAGCTCTACAAAGGGCATTTACCATATCTGTATCAATTATTAAATATGGTGTCATTATATATAAATATTTTTTAGCACTATTAATCATATTAATATAAACATCTTCTCCGATTAAATCTCTATGTAATGGTGCAACTCCGTAAGGAATAACATAACCATTAACTTCTTTATTTTTAAAATCATGTTTAAATTTAATGATATCATCATCTTCATTTCGATTAGCATTCCAAAGTGTTAAAAACATAACAGTTAAATTCCATATGGCATCGCCAACAATCTTTATTCCATTATCTTTCCAAATACCAAGTTTACTATTAACATTAATATATTCATCACTTAAATTAACACCACCAGAGAATGCTACCTCACCATCAATTATAGTCATTTTTCGATGATCACGATTATTCATAAATATTCCCCTAAAAGGGCTTAATTTATTAAAAGGAATACATTTAATATTATATTTAGCTAGTTCTTTCGAATAACTAGTTTTAAGCATAGCAATACTTCCCATATCATCATACATTATTCTTACATCAATACCCTCTTTAGCTTTTTCTTTTAATATATCTAAAATACCATTCCACATCTTGCCTTCATTAATAATAAAGTATTCCATAAATATAAATTTCTTAGCTTTCTTTAATTCTTTTAATAATTCTGGATAAAATATTTCTCCATATGGATAGTATATTATTTCATTATTTTTACTAACAATATTATTAGTTCTATTCATTAAATATTCAATATTATCTAAATTCTTATCTTTAATTTCTTGTGCTATATTTTTATCTTGTTCTAAATATTTACTATACTTTTTTTCATAATTAAATATATTTTTTAATAATTTATTTTTAGAATAATTTCTACCCAATGTAATTAATAAAATAGTACCAAATATAGGAAATATTAATATAAGTATAATCCATGGTAAATCATTAGATAATCTAGTACTATTTTTTAATATGCCTAATACAATTAAAATACTTACAATACTATAAAATAAATTAATAATACCTAAATACTTATAAAAAAATAATCTCATTAAAATAGCAAATCCAAATTGTAAGATAACACCAATTAAAACAATAATAACTCTTTTTACTGCATTTAACATAATCTACTCCTTTGTTTATTTATTATAACAATTATTTAATTAAAATAAAATTCTAAATAAAAAAATTAGCTTATATTTTGCTAATCTTTCTTAAGTTTTTTTGCAACACTTTCTATATCTTGTAATTCAAAACGATATTTTTGCGATATATCAGGATATTTTTCATGATCAACTTCAGATAAAAACATATCAAGTGGTCTTATCCATAAATCTAAATTACCATATAAACTTCGATAAACAACATATTCATCTTTAGTTTCCGAATGTTTAGCTATATCTACAACTAAATAATAATCTCCTTTAAAATGCTTGTATATACCATTAATTTTTACTTCTCTCATAACTTTATACCTCGTATAAAATATAACATAATTTAATAAAAGTTTTCAATATATTTTGAATCATTAATTTTCTTTACCTGCTTCTTATTCTCATTAACTTGTTTTTGTAACAATTCTAAAACTTTAAGACTTTTGCTATCTTTTAATGCTTCCATTTGTCTTCTTGCTGAATTGTTTAATCTAATAAGTCTTTCTCTTTGAGGAACTTTTTCTTCAATTAATTCTGCATTCGTATTTTGTAAATTATTGAGTATTACTAAATGTAATAGATCAGTATAGTCTCTTATATTTCCATCTTCTGCAAGTTCTGGATTACTTTCTCGCCATTCTTTTGCAGTCATTCCAAATAATGCAACGTTTAATACATCGGCCTCTTCAGCATAAATAAACTGTTTTTGTTTTTCAGTTAAAGTTGGAACTATGCATTTTTTAATTGCATCCGTATGAACTACATAATTAACTTTTGATAAAAGTCTAGTAGCACTCCACTCAACTTTATATTGATATGCTTCATTAGTTTTTAATCTTTCGAATTCCGTTATTAAATATAATTTAAATTCAGGTGATAACCAACTGGCAAATTCAAAAGCTATATCTGGATGAGAAAAAGTGCCACTATTATATCTTCCCTGTTTTGAAATTACACCAATAGCATTTGTTGCTACAATCCACTTTTTTGGTGTCATTACAAAAGCATTTGTTCCTGACTCATTTTTAAACCCATCGAATTCGATGGAATTAAAATTTGGATTATTTAAATATTCCCAAGTTCCTAAAAAAAG
>CANQBF010000041.1 GCA_947588895.1 uncultured Bacilli bacterium
ATACAATGACTGAGGAAGAAGAAGAAGCATATTTTAGAGAAGATGGCATAAGAGAGCTAAAAAAGGAAGTTAGAAAAGAAGGTATTCTTGAAGGTATAATGAAGATAGCTAAAATAATGCTAAAAAAAGGATTTTCAGTTAAAGAAATAAATGAAGTTACTAATTTATCAGTTAAAGAAATAAACAAGCTTCAAAAAGAAATAAAAACAGTAAAGAAATAAAATAATGATTTAAGTGAGAATAAATACTCACTTTTTAATTTATAAAATATAAGTAATTTTGTCTTATTTTGATAACATTTGTCGGAAGTATTTAAATTTTAAAAAAATAGTATTATATTAAAAGTGCAGTATCGGTAGCGAGGATTTTATGAGAATGAATCTTGAATATGATAATGGAATACTTACTGTTTATTTAATAGGAAATTTAAATTATAAAACAACATATAAGATATATAATTATTTAATTAAAATATTAGAGAAACATCAAATAACAATAATTATATTTAATTTTAATAAATTAGAAAGTATTTCAAGAGATGGAATAGATGCTCTTATAAAATCGATTAATACTATTCATAAATATAAAGGTCAAGTATATTTTGATAAAGTTAATAAACAAATATATTTGAAACTAAAAGGGTTACATATTAAGAATATAAAGGAGGAATGAATAAAAATGGATAATATAACAGAAACTAATGCAAAAATGATTTGAAAGATAGCTAGTCACTTTTATGGAATAGATAAAAATGACTTATATCAAGCTGGAGTAGTAGGGCTTTTAAAAGCCTTAGAAAACTATCAAAAAGATAGTAATACTAAATTTACTACTTATGCTTATGATTATATTTTTGGAGAAATGTATGCTCTTGCTAATAATAAAAATATTAAAATAAGTAAAGATATATTAAAATTATATAAAAAAATTGAAGAAACTAGATATATTTTAGCTCAAAAATTAGGGAAAATACCAAGTAATTATGAATTATCTCAATTTTTAAATATTAATATTGATGATATAAATATGGCTTGTAGTTCAGCAAATGTAATTATGTCGTTAGATAATAATTTAGATGGTGATAGAAGTTATTATGAAATGCTTGGTGAAGAAATGGATTTAGATACTAAAATATTAATTGATGAGGGCATGAGTGTTTTAAATGAAGATGAAAAAAATATAATTAAATCGCGATATTTTGAAGATTTAACCCAAAGTGAAGTGGCTAAAAAACTTAATATGACTCAAGTTATGGTTTCAAGATATGAAAAAAAAGGAATAGCAAAAATGCGTAAATATTTAACTTTATAAGTATAAATTAACTAAATTAAAATCATACTAAAAATGGTGATTTTATGAACAAAGATGAATATCAAAAGTTAGTTAAGAAACTAAGTCCCAAAGAGCCAAAATTGAGAAATGCTTGTGTAGCTTTTTTAGTTGGTGGTTTTGTTGGATTTCTAGGAGAAGTAATTGTTAATATTTTGATGGAATCATTTGGTTTAGCTCGAGTTGATTCTTATGCTTGGTTAGCCTTTATTTTGATTTTATTTGCTACTTTCATGACTGCAGTAGGTAAATTTGACAACTGGGTCCAAAAAGCAAAATGTGGTCTTATTATTCCAACAACTGGATTTGCTCATAGTGTGCAAAGTGCTGCTTTAGATTATAAAAAAGATGGTTTAGTAACAGGTATTGGAGCCAATGTATTTAAACTTGCTGGTTCCGTAATCTTATATGGTATTGTTAGTGCTTTCATTTTAATTATTATTAAGGTGGTATTATATGGCTAGTATTAAATATAATAATATTTACTTAAATGATTGGTTAACCGTATCAGGACCTCTAGAAAGCAATAGTAAATTAAAAAAGATTGATTTACAAATGGATGATTACTATTATGGTGAAAAAACATTTGAAAAAGCAGAAGCTAAAATGCAACGAGTAGTTATGCAAAAAATATTAGAAAAAAATAAATTAAAAGCAACTGATATTGATTTGCTAATTGGAGGAGATTTACTAGACCAAATATCTGCAACTAGTTATGCAAGTATTGATATGCCCATTTCTCTTTTAGGCATATATAGTGCTTGTGCAACATTTCCAGAATCATTAATTGTTGGTAGTACTTTCTTAAATGATAGAAATATTAAAATGGTTTTAGGAGTTACTAGTTCTCATAATTTAAGCGCTGAAAGACAATTTAGATATCCAGTTGAATATGGAACTCCTAAACCTCATACTTCAACCTTTACTTCAACAGCAGGAATTAGCACGATTCTTTCTAAAAATATTGGCAAAATAAAAATTGAATCTGCCACTATTGGCAAAGTAACTGAAATGGGAATTAAAGATGCTAATAATTTAGGAGCAGTAATGGCTCCAGCTGCTGCTAGAACTTTATATGAACATTTAATTGATATGAAAAGAGATATTAATTATTATGATTTAATATTAACCGGAGATTTAGGTTGTGTAGGAGGAACTATTTTTAAAGAATATGCTCTCCAAAGATATAATTTAAAAATAAAAAATCATTTAGATGCTGGTTGTGAATTATACTTAAAAAGTCAAGAAACATATTCAGGTGGAAGCGGACCGGCTTGTTTACCACTAGTTTTATTTAATAAAATTTTAACACAAAAAAAATATAGAAAAATTTTAATAATTGGAACTGGTGCTTTACATAGTAAAACCTTTGTTAATCAAAAAAGTCCTATTCCAGCGATTGCTCACGCAGTTAGTTTGGAGGTCTTATAATGTATATACAAGCATTTATTTTTGCTGGACTTGTTTGTCTTATTTGCCAAGTAGTACTTGATAATACAACCCTTACCCCAGGACATATTACCAGTAGTGTAACTGTAATTGGAGCACTCTTATCTTTCTTTGGTATATATGATAAAATTGTCGCTTGTTTTGGTGCAGGAGCAACAGTATTAATTGCTAATTTTGGTCATATGTTATATTCAGCTGGACTTGCTGGATATGAAGAAAGTGGTATTTTAGGATTGTTCTCAAATATGTTATGTTCATCAGGTATTGCTATAGTAAGTGTAGTCGTATTTTCTTTTGTCTTTACTCTTATATTTAAAGCAAAAGATTAAGAAGAGATTTTGAATAATTAAATCTCTTTTTATTTTCGCTTTTTTATGATAAAATTTTATTAGATGTTCTCGTAGCTCAGTAGGATAGAGCGATTGCCTCCTAAGCGATAGGTCGGGAGTTCAATTCTCCCCGAGAACACCATTATTTTTAGAAATAAAATTAATGATATTATGTTGTTAGGATAGAAAATTTAAAAAAATTCGCAAAAATGTCGCAAATTAATTTTATTAAATTATAATAAAGAAAGTAGTGGTAGTATGAAAAAAAGTAAAAAATTCATTCTATTTGGAATAGGAATAGTTTTAATTATTATTTGTTTTGGATTAACCATTTTTTTAGTACAGCCAAAAATATATAGAGTTTATATTGACACTAGTAAAGATGAAAATTTTTATCTTGTTAATACAAAAGGAATAATTGTTAATGGGTTATTTAAAGATACTTTTACATTAGCAACTGATTATACTTATTTAGAAGATTATAGTGTAAGTAAAGATTATGGCCAAGTATTATTTATTGGTAGTAATAAAGAAAATAGAGAATTGTTAGAAGGCTTTAGTGCTGGAACTATTTTTAATAATGTAGAATATGTTGGGCGAGAAGGTAATATTGTTAATAAAATATTAAAAAATAAAGATGATATTTATTTATGTTTTTTTGATAATAAAACACTAGTAATTTAGAAAAAATTGATGAAGAAAATAGTACTTGTTTTAAATTAAATATTAAGTTGGTGTGATATAAATAATAAATAAATTTAGATTGAGGTGCTTTTATGTCTAAAATAATTGATGGAATAATAGGTCATGCTATTGGAGATGCAATGGGTGTTCCTATTGAATTTTGTGAAAGAGAAAAACTATTGCAACATCCTGTTACAAAAATGATTGGCTATGGTTCATATGATGTTCCTGAAGGTACATGGTCAGATGATACATCAATGGAAGTTGCTACTATTGAGTCTATAATTAATAAAAAAGAAATAGATTATAAAGATATTATGATGAATTTTTATTATTGGTTAAAAGAAGGTAAATATACACCATATGGAGAAGCATTTGATGCAGGTAGAACTTGTATTCAATCAATTATTAATTTTTCAAAAGGATATGAATTAAGTGAATGTGGTCAAAAAGATAATATGTCAAACGGTAATGGTTCATTAATGAGAATATTACCTATTGCTTATTATTGCCATTATAAAAAATTAAAAGAGTCAGAAATTTATGAAATAGTAAAAAATGTTTCTTCACTTACTCATGCTCATGAAATAAGTATTTTAGGTTGTTATATTTATGTTCTTTATGTTATGAGATTACTAGATGGAAAAGATAAATTTGCTAGTTACAATTTAATTAAAATTGCCGATTATTCTATGTTTTCTCAAGAAACATTAAAAGTTTATGATAGAATTTTAAAAGAAGATATAAAAAAACGTAATATTAATGAAATAAAATCAACTGGTTATGTAGTAGATACATTAGAGGCATCTTTTTGGGTATTACTTAATGCAAAGGATTATAAAGAATCAATAATTGGAGCAATTAATCTTGGCGATGATACCGATACCATCGGAGCAATTACAGGTTCAATGGCTGGAATAATTTATGGATATGATACAATACCAAAAGATTGGATAGAAAAGCTAGCAAAAAGAGATTATTTAGAAAATTTATGTAATGATTTTGAAAGAGTATTAAGTAAAGATATATAACTCAAAAGAAGTAAAGATATTGTCTATTTTATTGTTATGTTATTAAGCTTTTGGTATAATGATTAAGAAAGTAGGTAAAAATGAAAAAAGTAAAAGATTATATTATTAATTTTATTAATGGATTTTGTATGGCTTTAGCTGATAGTGTTCCCGGTGTATCTGGTGGAACTGTAGCTTTTATTTTAGGCTTTTATGATAAATTTATAAAATCTTTGGATGATTTATTTAGGGGAGATAGAAAAAAGAAAAAAGAAGCTTTGGTATATTTAATTAAAATAGGAATAGGTTGGATTGTTGGTTTATTATTAGCTGTTTCATTTTTATCAAGTTTATTTAATAAATATATATATGAAATGAGTTCTTTGTTTATTGGATTTATTATTTTTGCTCTTCCAATAGTTATTAAAGATGAAAGTAAAGAAATAAAAGGAAAATATAAGAATTTAATATTTGCTATCTTTGGTGCATTAATTGTCTTTTTAATTACTTATTTAAATCGTAATAATGGTAATCTGTTTAATATTGATTCATTTAATATTGGAACCATTTTATATGTATTTTTGGCAGCAATGTTAGCAATTTCTGCAATGATTTTACCAGGAATATCAGGTTCAACAATACTTTTGATTTTTGGATTATATATACCTATTGTTACAAGAGTTAAACAATTTTTAAGTATGGATTTTAGTGTATTACCAATACTTATTGTATTTGGATTAGGAGTAATATTTGGAATTGTATTTTTTACCAAAATATTACGTATATGTTTAGAAAAGAAAAGAAGTGCTACTATTTATACTATTATTGGTATGATGTTAGCATCTATTTACGCTATTGTTATGGGTCCAACTACATTAGATATACCTAAAGATTATATGAATTTTGAAACCTTTAATTTTATATATTTTATTTTAGGTGGTGTCATCATATTTAGTTTAGAGGGATTAAAAAAATTTTTGACTAAAGAAAAATAATTATTTAAAATAGACGATTTTACCAAGTTCTTTTTTAACAATTCTTCGAATTTCTTTAATGAAAATAGAAGGATTATTTTTTGAATATAGTAATATTGTTTGTACTTTACATCTTGTAATTGCAACATAAAAAAGTCTACGTTCTTCAGCATATTTTATTTCATTTTCTTTATATAATTTATCTATTAGAGGATTATTTTCAATTTTGTTTGGAAAGCCTAAATAGTCATTATTGCAGTTTAATAGAATTACATATTCGCTTTCTAATCCTTTAGATTTATGAACTGTGTAATATTTAAAGCTTTTATTATTATAATAAATGACATTGTTATCATATTTAAAAGTGTTATCTATATATTCTAATATATCTTTGTTATTTCTTGATAAAATCATAATATCGTCTGATAAAGAAGAGTAGTAAGTTAATACTTTTTTTAAAGATGAAATTTTGTCGTTGATAGGCATAAAAAGTAATGGCGTTTTTGTGTGTTTTGATGAAATTAAAATTTTTGAAATTTGTTTGGTATTTTTTAAAACAAATTTAGAAGCTATGTTAATTAATTCTTGACTATTTCTGTATGTATTAACTAATTTAATAATGTTTACATTAGAAAAAAATTGAGGAAAATTTAAAAATATATTTAAATTGCAGCCACTAAATTTGTAAATCGATTGCCAATCATCACCAACAACAATTACTTTGCTGTTATTATATGTGCTTAATTCTTTTATTAAGTCTAATCTAATTTGAGAGGTGTCTTGAAATTCATCAATTATAATATATTTGTAATCACATTTTGTATGGATAGAACTCGCTTTTATTATTAAATCATCAAAGTCATATAGTCTATTGCTATTTTTTTCTTTAATATATATATTATAAATATTGAATGCTAATAATAAGATTTTCTTTTCTATGGATTTATATTTTTTTAATGGAATATCTTCGAATTTTAAATTATTTGTTTTCCATAAATTTATAAATGTTAGAATTAAATTGCAAAAACTATTAAAGTATTTAGATTTGATAAAGTTATGATAAGACATATTAAGATTTAAGAACTTAAGAATAATTTTTTGAATATTAATTTCGCATGTATTAAGATATTCTTGAATAATGTATGAAAGTAGGGAAGAACTACAAAGCTTATAATTGATATTATTTAATTCTAGAATTTTCATAGCTAGTTTGTGAAAAGTAAAGACATCAATTTCTTCATTTAATTTTTGTTTTATATCATTTACTGAAGCATTAGTAAATGATATAACTAATATTTGATTTGGTAAAATATTTTGATATTTTATTAAGTAATTTATTTTTCCTATAATTGTCAGTGTTTTACCTGCTCCAGCTCCTGCTATGACTATTGCATTATGGGTAGAATATAATAATTGCATTTGAAATTCATCAAGTTTATAATTTCCAACTTGAAAATTTTGTAAATCGTTTTTCATAGTATCCTTTTTTTAGAAAAGTTTCTAAAGCATATAATACCACAAAATTTGAAAATAACAAAATATATTAAAAACTTATAAAAATTCTTTTTATTCCAATTTCCTTTTGACATTTGGTTCCGGTTTTTATGAAAAAGAACGATTGCTTAGCCGACTACATTTCGCTTTGCTTCATTTCGCTCTTTCACTTTTTGCAGTTTATCATAAACCACTAAATGTCAAAAGTTTTCTCGGCATAAAAATATTTTTAAATGGTAATTATTACTTTCTTTAAAATTGTTATCATCTTTTTCTTTTAGTAAAAAAATTAACAAAATTTTACAATAACTAGACCAAAATTTCTTTTTTAAAAATTTATTTATAGTATAATTTAATTGGAGCTGATGCGTTGTATGGAAAAGCTAAAAAGAGTGGTTGGAGTAGCATTTATTGAAGATGGAAAATTATTAATTGTAAAATCAGTTAGAAGCAGTACTACTAATTCATGGACATTAGTTGGTGGTGGCATTGAAACAGGTGAAACGGAAATAACTGCAGCTTTAAGAGAAGTAAATGAAGAAATAGGTCAAGGATTTGAATTTTGTGAAGAAGATTTGTTACCTATAATGTGTTTTAAAGAAGCAGCAGCTAGTGGTGGAGATATAATGATTGAAATGAATTTATTTTTAGCTAAAAAGAAAATACATGTATCATTAATTCCTAATGACGAAATTTTAGATTATCATTGGTATACATTAGGAGAAGTGGAATACAATTTATCATCATCTATTCGAGATTATTTTTTACCTTATGCAATTCAAAAAGGATTAATTTATTAAAATTTTTAAAAAATTTGACTTAAATTGTTTAAAAAATATTGCATATTTAAATTATGTATAGTATAATTTTAATTGTCTTGGGCGGCTTTGTCTTTAAAGGCAGGTGCTCTTGAAGAAATATTTTAATTAAGTCGGGCGATTAGCTCAGTTGGTTAGAGCACCTGCCTTACAAGCAGGGGGTCATAGGTTCGAGTCCTATATCGCCCAC
>CANQBF010000042.1 GCA_947588895.1 uncultured Bacilli bacterium
TCATATTAATCAACCTACCTTTGTATATATTATATCAAATTGATTGATTGCGAAAAAATTTCACTCCTTAGAGCTGTAGGTAATCCTTTTTTCTTGACAAAACTATAACAAAAAAGTATAATACCAAACAAATTGAGGGTGTTTTATGAAAAGAAAAGTGAATGAAGAAGAAGTATTAAAATATTTAAAAGCTGAATTAATGCCTCAAAATCATAATGAAATATTTAATAATGAAATAATTAAAATAGCGCAAGAATTATATGATATTAATAATGTAATAGTTAATCCTTTAACAATTGAACAAACAAAAGTATTAAGGGAATATTTAGGAATATATAGTGATGGTGTAAGAGAAACTACACCTAAGTTAGCCTTAATACATAATTTATCAAGAACAAGAATATCAGCAATTTTAAATAAATCAATATTATTATTAAAAAGAAGAGTATTATTATCAATAAATACTATTTCTAATAATAAAATGTCAACAATAAAAGATGATAATATATTATATAAATATCAAAATAAATCAGTAAATGAACTTAATATTACACCAATGATTAATTATTTTTTAAAAAGAAATAATATTTATAGTATTAATGATTTATTAATGTATGGTGAATTTGAATTAGTAGATATGGGTCTTGGTTATAAATCTTTAGAATTAATTAAAGAATTATTATTAAAAGAAGATAATTTAAAATTAATTAATAGTTTAAATATAAATGAAAAAAGAGAAATAATACATAAATATGATAAAAAAACAATATTAAATTCTAGTTTTGAATGGTTTAAATCGCAAAATAGTAATTTACTAAAAAAAATATGTACAATCTATAAAATTAAAACTTTAGAAGATTTTCAAACTCTTGTAAATAGCATATATATAAATAATGAGTTAAAAGAAGAAATAGAAAATAAACTTTTAGAATTAGATTTAAATTGTATAATTATTAATAAAGAAGAAGAATTAACTTTTGAAAGATTTTTAAATTTTAGTATTGAAGAATTATTTATTAATAATTATATTAGCTATAAAAATTATAAATATTTGAAATTAAATAAAGTTTATACGTTAAAAAGTATTTGTTTAAAAACGAAAGATGAAATTAAAAATATAATTAAGTTTAAAAATGAAGTAAAAGATTTTATTGATAATATGCATAATTTAGGAATATTTTTTAAAGATGAAGTTGAATATATAAAAGAAATAGATAATAATTTAGTTTTAAAAATGAAATAAGTTGCATCCTCAAATAATTTATGCTATTATATTAAACGTTAATTAATCAGGGGGGAATTAACAAAAAGTCGAGTAAATCGGCTTTTTTATTAACTTATTATTTGAATTTAGCATAAATTATTTTAGGTGATATTTTGAAAAATTACAAAGTTTGTGTTTATGCCATTAGTAAGAATGAAGAAAAATTTGCTGAAAAATGGGCTAAATCAATGAGTGAAGCAGATAAAGTAGTGGTCTTAGATACGGGCTCAACGGATAGGACAGTTGATATTTTAAGAGAAAATGGGGTGGAAGTAGTAGTTAAAGAAATTAACCCATGGCGTTTTGATGTAGCTCGTAATGAATCATTAAAATTAATTCCTGATGATTATGAAATATGTGTCTGTACTGATTTAGATGAAATATTAGAGCCGGGATGGAAAAATAAAATATTAGAAATATGGAATGATGATATAACAAGAATTAGATATACTTATAATTGGTCTTTTGATGAATATGGTAAACCTGCAACAACATTCTTATTAAATCAAATCCATCGAAATCATTTTTATAAATGGGCTCATCCAGTACATGAAGTATTAACTCTTTTAGATAATAAAAAAGAAAAAGAAGTTGTCTGTACAGATATTATTTTAAACCATTATCCCGATAGAACTAAATCAAGAAGTAATTATTTACCTCTTTTAGAATTAAGTGTTAAAGAAAGTCCAGAAGATGATAGAAATATGCATTACTTAGGAAGAGAATATATGTATTATCAAAAATGGGATGAAGGAATTGAAACATTAAAAAAACATTTAAATTTAAAAAGTGCTACTTGGAAAGATGAAAGATGTGCATCAATGCGTTTTATAGCTCGTTGTTATAATGGTAAAAATGATAAAGAAAGTGCAAAAGAATGGTATCATAAAGCGATTAATGAAGCTCCATATTTAAGAGAAAGTTATGTTGAATTAGCCTTTTTATATTATGAAGAAAATAATTATCAAAAAGCATATGATTTATTAAATGAAGCATTTAAAATCAAAGAAAAAAGCAACTTTTATATTAATGAAGAATTTGCTTGGAATAGCTTTATTTATGATTTATATGCAACTTGTGCATTTAAATTAGGTAAATATGAAGAAGCAGTTAATAATGTTAAAAAAGCTTTAGAAATGGATAAAAATAATTTAAGGCTACAACTTAATTTAGAAATTATGGAAAAATATTTAAAGTAAAATTATCGTAAAAAATATAATAGAAATTGACTTTCACTTGTCTTTTATTATATAATTTAGGTATATAGTAAAAGGAGTGTTGTTATGAAGATTAATAAAAATACTTTAGTACCTTCAATAATAGCTGTTGTTTCCTTATTTGCTCTTGTAATAGGAGCAACATATGCTTATTATACAGTCCAAAAAATCGATAATAGTAAAACCACTACTTTAGGAGCTTCATTACAAGAAATAGGAAGTGTTGCAATAGCAAGTGGTCAAAATTTAAGTTTAAATTTAACTAGGCCAGGGATGATGCAAACAGCAGATGATAAAATATATTATGCTACACCAGATGGTAACCCAGTAGAAAATCAACCAAGTGCTCCGAACATTGGAATAGCAACAGTTACAGGAAATGGTAATTTTATATGCGATTATACTTTACATGTAGCAATGACGGGTGATTTATATACTGCATTTAAAAATATGTCTACTAAATCAAGTGGTCAAGCCATACTAACTATTAATGGAACGGATTATGATTTTTATAATTCAAATAATTTTACAAGTGGTGCTTTTGATATAAATGGTACCTTAACAGACTTAAATGCAACAACGCAAAAATATATAACTGCTCAATTTAGAATAATTAATAAAGCAAGTGTTGATCAATCAAACTTTAATGGTAAAAGTGTTACATTTAAATTCACAATAACAAGTTTTAGTTGTGTTATAAAATAATATCGGGGTACCCTTTTCTACTCATAGAAATTTGTATTTCATTTGATTCACATATAATTTTGTACTCATAAGATGTATATTGGAATCTTTGTTCATTATGAATGATAAATCCATGTACATCTTTTTCTTTTGCTATTGCTGCAATTAAAGTATTCATTACAAGTTTATTATCATTATGTTTTGATATTTCTAAACTTATAATAAGTTTAAGTGCTTATATTGATTATGGCACACAAGTTAGTAAGTTTATAATTACTTCTATATAAATTTATAAAAGTTATTTTTTCTCTCGTGCTTCTTGAGAAAGAACCGGTATGCTCAGTGTGGTGAAGAAATTTTTGAACTTTTGAAGTCACAAGAAAACACCTCCTTTCGGAAGTGTATTCTATCATATTTTCCTTGTACTAGTTTTTTATTGATGTCTCTTAATTTTCTGCTAGATTTATTCATTTATTAAAACAGCATGAATTACTAAACGCCAAGTACCATTATTAGTACAAGTTGATAATGTTAATATTTTATCATTAACACTTACTGGAGTATTAAAATTATACATACTTCTTTCGGTTATTAAATTTAAAAATTCTTGAAATTTATTATCTGAACTAAAATTAGCTATTAAATAATCACTTGTTTTTGGAACTTTGTAAATAGAAAATATTTTCCATTTCATTTTTTTATATAATGAATCAAATTCAATTATTTGATTATCTTTATTTTTATACCAACTTGCTGATTTAGCTTTATAAAGTGTTCCAAACATAACCCCACTATAATACATATTATGACCAAAGATAATGGTATTTTTACTTAAGTTTTCCATATCAGCTCGATAATCAGCAAATATCCAACCACTTTTTTCTTCTTCTTTTTTAAAATTATGTTTTAAATAATAATCGTTATCACTACTTTGAACTACAGGATAATCAATATTAGTATTATTAACTTTTAACCAACCAACTGTATCTTCATTAATTGTTTTTAATGCTTTCATATCTCTTAATAATTCTTGCTTTGGTTGTGTTGTTTCAGGTACTTTTTCTGGTTCTTCGATTTCTTCTTGTTCATTTTCTTCTTTATTTTCTTCTTCGTTATTATTATCAGTTGGTGGTGTAGTATCTTCTAGATTATCATCATCAACATAATTAGCGATAACGTTTTTAATATCTTCATTAATATCATCAACATTTTGCATCGATACATAATTAGAATAGAATACATAAGTTACAAGAGAACTTACAAATAAAAGAGCAATAATAATACAAGTTTTAATAGTATTTAATTGTATTTGACTCATCAGATTATCTTGTAGATATTCTTTGGAATAATCAATTTTAAATAAAATATTATTTTTTTTAGCATTCTTTTTATTTATTTTTTTTAAATATTCAATTAATTCTAAATCATTAATATTTTGTTCAATATGAATTTTAATATTTTTTAATTTTTGTTTATATAATAATTCTAAAATATTTTCTAAATCATTTTTATTTACTTTATTAATATATATATGTTTTAAATAACGATTATTATTAATGAATGCTTCAATATCTTCTTCATCTTCTTTAGAAAGAGGAAACGTAATAACTATTTTAGGTTTATAATATATAGCTGAATAATTATCTAATTTATTTTCTTTCATAAAATTACTATTAAATAATATTTCATTTCTTGATGATACAGTAATATTTTCTTTATCTAACATTTCTAATAAATATGTTTGAATATTATATAAAGATACAAATTTTATAGTATTTGTTTTAATTATTTTTTCACAAATTTTATAATTAGTTATTGTTTCTTCTAATAAAAATAAACTTTTAATTTTAGAAACGTTTGTAATAATTTCTAAAATTAAAGGAGCTATAGATGATTCTTTAATAATTAAAGTATCAATATTATAATCATTAACTAACTCTTTAATAAAATTATGCATTATTTTTATATTACTAGCTATATATTCATCACTAAATAATAATTCATTTTGACTTATAACATTAGTATTTATGATATTTTTTTGTTCGGTATTAAGTCGTCTTTTAAGTTGAACTAATAGTTTATTGTCTTTGATTTGAAATAATATCTTATTCATAAATTTACTTCTCCTATTATATATAATAACACAATTTGACATATTTTAATAAAAAAATTATAAATTTATGTAGATTTTTGTATTTTTATGTTATAATATTGACATAATAGAGAGTAGGAGAGGATAAAATGAGAAAAAATTTAAGAATATTGGTAATGTTAGTTTTATTAATGATTGTATTACCTATAGCAGTTAATGCTGAAAGTATAGAATTAGGAAGTCAAGCTGTTTGTCAAACTTCAGGTAATCAAAAAACAGGATGTCATTTTAATGTTTATATTACTAATCCAAGTAACACAGAATACACATTTGTATTTACTCCAGCAGGTGGTGCTACAATAAATGCTAGTGATATTAATCTTGATAGTGGTGCTGAACTAGATTGGGAAATAGCTAATAGACAAACACTTGCAAGTGGTGCTATTGAAGTTACAGTAAGATCTGCTGATGGTTCACCTAAAGAATGGAATGATAATTTATTTAATTATTCATATACTGACTCAGGAACTATTGATTGTAAAGTAAGTTATTCATTAAAATCAGCTGATACAACACCAACAACTCCAGATGAACCTGAAAAAGAACCAGAAAAGAATCCTCAAACAGGATCAACATTACCATATATAGCTTTAGGAGCAATTGTATTAGTTGCAACAGGAGCATATTTAGCTACTAAAAATAAATCAAAAATGTATAAATTATAATAGTTAATGATTAAAGCTTCCATATTTTGGAAGCTTTTTGTGTTAAATAAATGTAAAAAAGCTTTTTTTTTGATATTGGTAGTGTTATAATTTTTTTAGGAGGAAGATAAATATGTCAATAGTTAAAGTTATTGGTTTTATAGTTGTTTTATTATTGGCAGTAGTTGGTGGATTCTTGATTGTAAAGAAATCTAAATCTTATGATTTATTAAAATGGATATCATTATTTATTTTAGTATCATTAGCATTAACTTGGATTTTTGATAGTAGTCAAGGATTTTATTATTCTACTGAATATGCTAGTTCTGGATTTAATCCACAAGGAATTAGTGATATTCCAAACATAATGTATAATACACTATATTTAGCATATGATAAGATTATATTCTTAATTTCACTTGCTGTATTTTATGGAGTATTATATAAGAGTAAAGGATATCAAAAATTAGTAGCTGTAATAGCTGAAAAATTAAAAGGAAAGGAAATTGTATTTGCTTTAGTAAGTTCATTACTTATTACGGCAATGACTTCATTATTTACTGAAACATACGCTGTTTTAATATTTGTACCATTCTTAATTTCTATTGCTTTAGCAATGAAATTAGATAGAATGAGTGCTTTTGTTATTACATTTGGTTCTATTTTAGTTGGTATGTTTGGTTTAACATATGGTGGAGAAGGATTATATTATTTTAATCAATATATTGGTTTAGGATTAACTGATAATATATTATATCGTTTAATTATTCTTGCAATTGTATTTATAATCTTTAATTTCTTTACTATATTACATATTAGAAAAGTAACTAAAAAGAAAAATGTAAATGAAGAAGAAATAGATCCATTCAAGGCTGAAAAAGTAGACAAAAAAGCAAGAATTGTTTTCCCAGTAATTGGAATGATTTTATTATTTGTTTTAGTAGTTTTAGGCTTTGTTGGTTGGAATGAAAATTTTGGAATTACAGTTTTTAATGATTTCCATAATTGGTTAATGGGATTAAAGATTAAAGATTTTGAAATTGCTAAAAATATTTTAGGTTCAATTGCATCATCTGAAACAGTTAAAAATAGTACATTTGGAGCATGGAACTTATATATTGGTTCAGCATTTATGTTATTCTCATCATTTGTAGTAGCAGTATTTGGAAGAATTAAACTAGATGAAGTAATTGAAGGAATTGGACATGGATTAAAGAAGATGGCATTACCATTTGCCTTATTCTTTGGTGTTTATATGGTTATGTTAGTTGGATATATTTGTTTATATATGCCAACAATCGTAAATCATATTGTTAGTTTAACTGATAAGTTTAATCCATTTATAACTGCATTATGTGCATTTATATCAAATACTCAATTTACAGATTTCAGTTTAACTGGATTTGCAATAGCAACTTACTTCTCAGGAAGTTTTGCCAATAATATCAATTTAATACAACTAATATTTACAACTATGTATGGATTTGTTCAATTATGTATGCCAACAAGTGCAATCTTATTAATTGGACTTTCATATTTAAAAATCGAATATAAGACTTGGATAAAATATATTTGGATGTTTGCTTTAGGTATTTTAATTATCCTTCTAGCAGCATTTGCCATAATGACTTATATTTAATTAAATAAAAAAATTGATGAAAAAAACTGGTGTAAAAACATCAGTTTTTTCTTGACTTTCGGGGGGGGTAATATAAAATTATCTTATAGATAGAAAGTAGTTGAATATATGGAAGAAAAGAAACATATGGTAATAAAAA
>CANQBF010000043.1 GCA_947588895.1 uncultured Bacilli bacterium
TAAAAAAATACAAATTTAATTTATATAACTTGTATTTTCTCTTATTTTTTTCCAACATTTACTTTACATCACCAAGTAGTAGATATAGGTATGAATAAAATTACAAGTGATATCAAAATAAAATATTTTTTGAAAAAGTTTTTCATTTTTACCTCCAGTCTTAAATATCAGTAACCTATTATTTATATAAGTTATACTATAATGATAACATTAATTAAAAAAATATAAAAGAAACCATTAAGTTCTTTTTCAATTTATTACTATTAAGTAATATATCAAAAATTTTTTCTTCTCTTATATTCCTATTTTTTATAACAACATTATAACTTATTTTTAATATAAATCAATAAAAAAAGCATTTACTTATGCTTCGTAAACGCTTACTTTCTTTCTAGATTTACCTAGTCTTTCATATTTAACTTTACCATCTATTTTACTATATAAAGTATGGTCTTTACCCATTCCAACATTAGTTCCTGGATAAATTTTAGTTCCTCTTTGACGATAAATTATTGAACCAGCAGTACAAGGTTGGCCATCAGATAACTTAGCACCTAAACGACGACCTCTTGAATCACGACCATTATCAGTAGATGATTGTCCTTTTTTATGGGCAAATCTTTGAATATCTAACTTAATAAATAACATCTTTACTCTCCTTTACTTTAATATTTTTTGGATATTGTCTTTCTAAATCTTTTAATAATACAAGCATATTATTAATTAATTTTTGAATTATTTCATCATCACTATTAATATGAATTATTAATTCATTATTATCTTCATAATTAATTGCATCTTTATCTATATTTAATATACCATTAATTGTTGTATAAATAATACTTGATACACTTGCACAAACAATATCATTACCATAATCACCAAATTTAGCATGACCACTAACTTTGATAATTTTATCATTACATAATACTTTAATCATAATTATTTGTTAATCTTCGTAACAACAAGTTTTGTATATGGTTGTCTATGACCTTGTTTTTTACGATATTTCTTTTTAGGTCTATATTTGAAAACAATAATTTTCTTATTCTTACCATGTTTTTCTACTTGACATTCAACTGAAGCACCTTTAACAGTTGGAGTACCAGCTACACCATCAACAAATAATACTTCATCAAATTTAACTGTACTACCTACTTCCGCATTTAACTTTTCAACATAGATAACATCACCAACAGTAACATAATATTGTTTTCCACCAGTTTTAAATACAGCTTTCATTTCATACCTCCTTATATTATTTTCATTTAAGTCGCACCCTTAAGGTAATAATTACTTATTTTTAAAACCTTTTCAGTGTGGTTTTTTCCGAAATGACTTAAAACAATTAAATTCTATCAAAAATCTTGCCTTTTGTCAATTTTTTTGCCCAAAAAATCCATAATTACCTTATCTTCTTTAATATATTTATTATTTAACTTAAAATAATGTAAAACATTCTTTTTTAATTCTTTAATATTCTTTGTATGATTATCTATTTTATGATAATCTAAATCATATAAACTTCTTTCTAATAAAAATCTTTGATAAATATATTTATAATCTTTATAATATATAAACATTTTATATACTAAAAAAGTACATATAAAATAATTATCTATATTAAAAATATAATTAATATATAAAAAAATACTTAAAAAAATTATAGATAATATTAAATTAAAATAATAAGAATAATAATAAGAAAAAAAGTATTCTAAAATACTATGAATTATTTTACTACCATCTAAGGGAATAATGGGTATTAAATTAAATATTAAAATAGTTAAATTATATTTTATAAATAATTCATAAGTAATAATATTAATATTATTATGTAATATAATTAAAATAATAAATAATAATAATTGAAATAATATACCTCCAATACTTATTATTATATCTTTAGTTATACTACTATTAATTTTCTTATATATATTGGTATATCCTCCAAAAGGTAATATTTCTATATTAATTATTTGATATTTAAATAATTTAATAAAAAAGATATGCCCTAATTCATGAAATAAACAAATAAAAAATATAATTAATATATTTTTTATATAACCACATAAAAAACATAATAAAATAAAAAAATAAGTATAATAACTAATTTTAAATTTCTTTAATATATTCATCATAATCGATATATTTACCATCTTTTTCTAAAATAATATATAAATATTCATTACTAGTTTCCCCAATTAAAGTATCTTTTTCAATATAATCAAATAAATTAAGATTAGTATTAGTTATTCCTCCATAATAATAATTAATTCCATCGTTTCCTTGAATAACTAAAGTATTACCATAACCATCTTTATCCCCAATAAAAACTACTATTCCTCCATACATACTTGATACAGGAGTGTTTTTATTGGTACTTATTTTTATACCATCTTTATATTTTTCATATTTACTCATAGTTACATCACTATCACTAAATACTAGTTCACTATTTTGTTTATAGGTTGGCAAAATCTTCCCAAAAGTATCTTGATACCACTTATTAATTTGGGTAAATTTTAAAGAATCTTTAAATACATATTTATCTAATAATTCTCGATTATTATCATTTAATCTAACCATTATTAAACAACCAATTACTAATATAATACTAATTAATACTCTAGTTATTAAGAATTTTAAATATTTTACTAACTTATCATCATTATCTTTTATATTATTACTATATCTTTTATGCTCTATTTTAGTATAATCTTTTATATTCATCTTCTTAATAAATAAAAGATTATATTTAATATTAAATTAAAGCCAATATTAAATAAAATTACTTTGATATTATTTAACATAAATAAATTACTTAAAATAATATATACTATATAATTAAATAAATTAATACCTAAATATACCCAAATATTTTGACTATTTAAATTAGTAAATATTTTATTAAGTAAATAAATAATACTTAAAATAATTATATTATAAAATGAATTAAATATAATTAAATCTAATAATAATGCAGTTAAAAGATAGTATTTATATGGTTTATGATATAAATAAACAAGAAAGAAAAAAGAAGTATATTTACTATAATTATTGATTAAAATATCTATTATTAATAATATAAATATCATTTTGACTCCTTTATTATTGTGACATAATCAATATTTTTTATTTTAATGCGATAATCAACAATTATTTTCTTTTCAATATCTTTATTAGAATTAACTATATCTTTAACAATGCCTATAAATATATTTTCTTTAATATTACCAAGACCTGATGTATATATCATATCACCAATATTTATATTACTATAATTAGATATATTACTAACTATTAATTCATTATTAGAATACTCTAATAAACCAATTTCTTCATTTATTTTAACTGATATTTTATTATCTTTATTTGTTAACAATTTTACTTTACTACTATTACTATTAACTTTACTTATAATTCCTACTAAAGTATTATCATAAATAACCGGATTATTATCTAACTTTTTATCTTTTCCTCCCCTTATTGTTATTTCATTCATATAATTATATATATCTTTATAAATAATAATTGTATTAATATAATTAACATCATATACTACATCTATTTCATTAAATTCTAATAATTTATTATAATCATCTTCTAATATATTACAACTTAAAGTATTATATATATTTTCTTTAATATAAAATAATTTATATAATGGCTCTTTTAATAAAATAATTACAAATAATATTAAATATAAATAATTTTGTTTTAATATCTTAAACATTATTAATCTCCATATAACTATTTAAAATACTTTGATTAAGTCGATTATATAAACTATCATCGATTGTCTTTTTAACTAATATTTCATAATTATTTAATTCATTATAAAATTTTTTATCAACATTTATCATTTTAATATATACATTAATATTATTATTCATAAAATAAGTAGTCATTTTATTTACTAAATCAATATCTTTATACATAGCAACATATACTTTATATAAGCCATCTTCATATAACATAATACCACTTGGTAATTTATCTAATACATTACTAGCATTATCAAATTCTTGATAAGCACCCGATTGAAAAGCATAAACATAATATTCTTCTTTAGCATATAATTCTTTTTTATTTAAGAAAAATATTGTAAAAGTTATTCCAAGTGCAACGGAAATAAATATTAATATTACTGTCTTTTTCATCTTATCACCGTTTGTAATATATCATAAAAATAATAAATATTTTGTCAAACTAAGTACAAAAAAAGAAGTAATTAATACTTCCTTTTAAACAGTCATTAATTCAGTTTCTTTTTCTTTAACTTTATCATCAACTATTTTATTATATTTATTAATTGCATCTTGAACATCATCTAAATATAACTTTTCTTCATCTTCAGGTAATTCTTCTTTTTTAATTTTTTCATTATCTTCTTGACGAATATTTCTTAAAGATATTTTTGCTTCTTCTCCTAAAGATTTAGCCATTTTAACGTATTCTTTTCTTCTATCTTCGGTAAGTTCAGGAATAGTTAAAATAATCATTTCTCCATTATTACTTGGTGTTATACCTAAATTAGCTTCATTTATTGCTTTTTCAATATTTTTAAGAACACTTTTATCAAAAGGTTTAATAAATAATTGACGAGCTTCAGGTACTGTAATATTAGCAATCGCATTAATTAATGTTGGTGTTCCATAGTATTCAACCATTAACCCATTTAACATTGATGGATTAGCACGACCTGCTCTTATACTAAGTAATTTACTTTCTAAACTTTCAATTACTTTATCCATTCTTGCTTCTGTATTTAAGTTCATAGACTAACCTCCATATCTTCATTATAATCTACCTCACTAGTTTTGACAAGATAACTTATACATAAATTACCAAATTCGTCAACATATAAAGCATAATTACTTGCATTATCTAAATTATTAATTGTATCTTCAATAAGAATTACATTTTCTGCCGTTTGTTTACTTTCTAAATTCACTTGTACAGCTTTTTTAATTATAGCCATATTTACTTTATATTTCTTTAATAAATCTTCATCTTTAACAATTTCACCTGTTTTTTTATCAAATACATAAGCACGTACTTTACTAAATGTTATAGAATCAAAACATGTATAATCATAATCTTTTAATACTAAACTAACATAATTTACTGCTTCATAATCTTTATAATCTCTAAACTTTAAGGAAAATATATCATCATTTTTATAAGTACATAATTCATCAGTAAGTAAATTACCATTTGCTAATTCATCTTTAATATATTTAATATTATCTTTAAAAGCAATATTTTCATTATTTAATGTTCTATTTAATTCTTCAGTATCTTTAATATTAATTTTAATATCTTTATAATATATTTCAGCTGATTCACTTATTACACTTTCATTCTCATAATAGAAATAATCTTTACTTTTATCTTCTTTAATACTAGCTAAAACTTTATTATCATCTTTAACATTATCCTTATTCTTGATTACATACTTTGTATAAATAAAACCACCAACTAGTAAAGCTAAAATAATAAACAAAAATGTAAAAAAACCTAATTTACTTTTTAAATTTTCTTCCATATTTATACTCCTTTATATATTTCTAAAGCATTTTTTAACTTTTCTTTTAAATTTATTTCTTCAGTTTGAAAATATTCATCAGGATTTATATCACCCTTTATAAAAGTTACATCATCAATATAATCAATTATTCGTCCATTTTTTACAATCATTATAACTGGAGCTTGAATATTTTTTACTCCTAAATCATTAGTGGGAATTTCTTCCGTTATATTTTCAATTATTGTTTCATATGCTGCATTAGAATTTTCTCTATCTCTTAAAAAATCATAATATAATATTTTATCAATATTTAATTCAATAGCTATATCATTTAAATACTTTGCATAATATTGAGTCCATTTATTTTCGGGAAATCCCATTAATATAACTCCACTTCGTCCTTTAATTACATTTAATACATCATGAGCTGTCGCAAATTCATAATAATTATTTTTATCTACTATATTATATATATTATTAAATTTAATTGCATCACTATCTTCAAATTTTTCATAATCAGTTGTTCCAATAACAATAAATAGTGCAATACATATAATAAATATTATTATATAACATACCATTTGAATTTTATTTTTAAAAAATTTCTTTTTTTTCATAATCCACCTAACTAAATTATATCAAATTTTTAATATATATTTATAGTACATAAGAAATATTTTGTCAAAAAATGTAAAACTGATAGATGTTTAATCTATCAGTATCATTTAATATTAATTTGTTATCATAAATGGGTCATCTTTAGTACCTGCAGTAGGAGATATTTTGACATCAGGTTTTAGATAAAAAACTGGGCGCACGCCATTGCGGTTGCTCAGGGTGTCGTTGTACACACCCCCGTTCGAATGCACATACCACGTACCGACATTTTCGCCAGTGACGCCGTATCTACTTATTAGCCATTCGTATGATATTCCGGAGTTTCCGTCTTTGCTTAAGTGTATCCATGCATTACTTGCTGTGCTATAGTTTCCTGGGTTTCCATCTGGGTATGCGTAGTAATAATCGTGCATGTATTGTAATCCTATTTTGGCTTCTACATTATTTGTAAATGTATTCTCTATTTCATATATAGTATCTCCGTCACAATTACCATAATTTCCATTTGTATCTCCGTATTTCCATTTATGGTCACTTATTTTATTTAGCCATATATCATCTTTTAAATAATCGTAATAAGTACTATTTAGGAATATGTTTGTTTGGCCTGAAGTACCTTCTCCAGTTCCTGAACAATTTTGATTATTTGTATTACATAATCCGTTTAGTCTATTGTATATCGTTGATTTTTCCCATGTACATCCTGAACCATCGGTTCCACATTCACTTCTTCTATATTTGTTGTTCCATTCAAAGTACACAGTGTTTCCTTCTTTTACTCCTGTTTCTTTAATTAAGGCTAGTTGTCCATTCGATGTTACTCCGATTATTCGGTACATATATTTATCTATTCCTTCTTCAGTTGTACATTTACTTTTATCAGTTGTTCCAAAACATATCCAATTGTTTACCCCAACTATTCCTTGATATCGATACATTCCTCCTACTTCCTTTGATGTCATATTTTCTACTTTTCCAATTGTACTTTTTTTATTTGCCATACATGTTCCCATATTTGTTTCATCTTTACAAAATTTTCCTAGAGATTCTGTTTTACTAAAATATAATGTACAATATGCTGTATATTTACTTGTTACTGTTATACTTGTTCCATCACTTGAAAAACTTACTCCATCTACTTCATTTCCTGCTTGGTCTACACATTCAGTCATATCATTATTTATAACATAACCTTTCCCTGGAAAACTAGATGCAAATTCATATTTACCTTCATCATTTTCTACTTTTATTGCCATTTTTTCTCTTA
>CANQBF010000044.1 GCA_947588895.1 uncultured Bacilli bacterium
TTAAATAAAGTAAAATGATTTTTTGTTTCTGTGGCATCTTTTAATACTATAACTTTATCACTACTTGTTAGAATAGTCCCAGTATCATAAATGCTTGCTGTTTCATCGGGTGTTATTGTTGAACCTTCAATACGATTATTATTATATGCAAAATCTAATTGAGTTTTATGATATAGATTACCAGACAAATACATATTTTTTTGTTGTATTAAAGCCTTTTTTATTTTATTTATTTCCATATTAATTGTCTCCTTTTCATTATAGAATCTTTACATAAAAATTATATCATTTTTTAAAACACTTAATATAAAAATTGGTTAATTAAATATATTTAAAAATTTACTTATTAAATTTGATATTATATTAATTATCATTATTATTTAATTCAATTCCATCAATACTTGTTTCATAAATCCATTGTTTTAAATTGTATTATCTCCAGATTCATAAAATTTAATTAATTTTTCAAAGAAAGTGGGTGGGTCTGCTTGTGAAATAGTTATTATTCCGCATCCATTATCTATCATTATTTTATTTGCAAATAGCATAGTAACTCTTTTATTTCCATCAATAATCATTTGTCTTCTCATAATCCATAACATTACTTCAATTGCTATTTCCGTTTTAGATTTATCACTTTGATTAAGTAATCTTTCTAATTCTTCTTTGATTTAACTTTCTATTGGAAATTGAGGTTTCCAAGTAGTACCGCCAACATTTACAGGTGTACTTCTTAATTTTCCTAAATTTTGTTCTAAGACTAATTTATCACATGTTAATTTGTGTAAGTGACGTAATGCTTTAAAATCATAGTCAATTTCATTGTTTTCAAGTATAAATTGCCAAGCATATTTTAAGTTATTAATAGCAATGCTTAAAAAAGACGTCCCTTTAGTAGTAATACCTTAGGTAGCGTCGATCTACAAAACAGTCGGCGTAAACTTACGCTTTCTGTAAATAGTATACTACAAGTTAAGGGGGGAGATACAAGAAAATTTTAACTGGTATGAAAATATCAATTTTTCTATGTCAAAATGTTGCTATTAACTTTTGAAAATATAAGATAAGTGATACAATATAAGTGGTGATAATAATGCCTGAAATTGCAGAAGTTGAAACAGTAAGAAATGTTTTAAAAAAACAAATATTAAATAAAAAAATTAAAGATGTTAATATTCTTTATTCTAAAATGATTGAAAATAATCCTCTAGAATTTAAAAAAATATTAATTAATAATAGTTTTGTAGATATTTTAAGAAGAGGAAAATGGTTAATATTTGAACTTGATAAATATTATTTATTAAGTCATTTAAGAATGGAAGGAAAATTTTTTATTAAGAATCATGAAGAAGAAATAAATAAACATGAACATGTTATTATTACTTTTAATGATAATAGTGAACTTAGATATCAAGATACAAGAAAATTTGGAAGAATGAAAATAATAAATAAAGAAGATTTAGAAACTACTGAAGAAATAGCAAAACAAGGGTATGAACCAAATAGTAAAGAATTAACTAAAGAATATTTAAAAGATAAGTTTAAAAATAAAAGATTACCAATAAAAACTGTTTTACTTGACCAAACAATAATAAGTGGACTAGGAAATATTTATGCTGATGAAGTTTTATTTCAAAGTAAAATTAATCCTTTAAAAGAAGCAAATAAAATTACTTTAGATGAATGTGAGAAAATAATTTTATCTGCTAATGAAATTATAAAGAATGCCATTAAATATGGAGGAACAACAATAAGAAGTTATACTTCAAGTTTAGGAGTTAAAGGATCTTATCAAAATTATTTAAAAGTTCATAAAAGAGAAGGATTACCATGTTTAGAATGTAATACTTTAATTAAAAGAATTAAAGTTAATGGTAGAAGCACTTATTATTGTCCTAATTGTCAGAAATAGAGGATTTATGGATAAAATATTAAAAAAAGTCTTAAAAAGAATTGAAGATGCTGGATTTGAAGCTTATTTAGTTGGAGGTTTTGTTAGAGATTATCTATTAGGCAAAAAAACTAAAGATATAGATATTTGTACTAATGCTTTACCAAAAGATTTACATAAGTTATTTAATAATAGTATTGTTAATAAGTATGGTGGTATTAAATTTACACTTAAAAATTATAACATTGAAATTACTACTTATCGGGAAGAATTAAAATATGATAAAAGAAAACCAATTGAGTTAAATTATATTAATGATTTAAAAGAAGATATTAAAAGAAGAGATTTTACTATTAATTCTATATGTATGGATAAATTTGAAAAAGTCATTGATTTAGTTAATGGGGTTGAAGATTTAAATAATCAAATAATTAGAATGAATGGTGATATTAAAAAAAGATTAGAAGAAGACCCTTTAAGAATATTAAGAGCCATTCGTTTTGCTTGTGTTCTTAATTTTGGTATTGATAGTAGTTTATATGAAGCAATAAAGAATAATTATGAGTTAGTAAAAACTTTATCGAATGATAGAATTAAAAGTGAATTAAATAAAATATTATTAAATCCTAATTTTATGAAAGGTTTAGAATTATTAAAAGAATTTAAAATATTAGATTTACTTAATTTTATATATGATGATATAACTTATGTCAAAGATATATGTGGAATGTGGGCGCAAATTGAAACACCCGAAAATTTTACATTTACAAAACAAGAAAATAGAAATATAATAAACATTAGACAAATAGTTAAGAAAGGTAAAATTGATAATAATATACTATTTGATTATGGTTTATATAATTCTTTAATTGCTGGTGAAATATTAAATATTAATCCAAAAACAATTAATAAAATGTTTAATAAATTACCTATTCAATTTAAAGAAGATTTAAAAATTAGTAGTGAAGAAATAATGCAAATAAAGAATATTAAACCAGGAGAAAAAATAAAAAAAATCAAAGAGCATTTAATTAGAAAAATTTTAGCTGGAGAATTAAAAAATAATAATAAAGAAATAGTTAAATATTTAAAAAATAAATGAAGGAGTCATTATGAGTAATAGCAAAAAATATGTTGTAGATACTGATTTTATTGGGGAAGCTTGTAAATTAAATTTATCGTTACAAGAATTTTTGTTATTACTTTATTTTGTTAATGCTGATGATTTAACTTTTGATTTAGAGAAAATTAGTAGTAAATTAAAAATAAGTAATGAAGTTATACTAAATGCTTTTAATACTTTATTAAGTAAAAATATTATTAGTTTAGTAAGTGATAAAAATGAGTTAGGAAAAAGAATAGATAAGATTTCTATTGATGGTTTTTATAAAAATATAGAAGAAGAAAAACAAAAAGAAATTAAAAAGAGAACTAAAGAAGATGTTTTTTCTATCTTTGAAAAGAAATTTCAAAGAACTTTATCAAGTAAAGAAATTGAACAAATTAAAGTATGGTGTGAAATGATGTATAGTGAAGAACTTGTTTTAAGAGCCTTAGATGAAGCAGTTTATAATGGTGCAACTAATAGTAAATATATTGATACAATTTTATATGAATGGAGTAAAAAAGGATTAAAAACAAAAGAAGATGTAGATAATTATTTTCAAAAACAAAATGAATATAAAAAATTAGAAGAAACTAGTGTATTTGAATTTAATTGGTTGGATAATTATGATAAGTAGTAAAGAAATTATTGATTATTTAGATAAAATTATTCCTAATCCTAAATGTGAATTAGAATACACTAAAGATTATGAATTGTTGTTAGCAACAGTTTTAGCAGCTCAATCAACAGATAAAAGAGTTAATATAGTTACAAAAAATTTATTTAAGTATAATTTAGAAGAATTAAGTAAGTTAGATTTAAGTATAATTGAAGATATTATAAGACCAGTTGGTACTTATAAGAGAAAAGCTGTTTATATAAAAGAAATTGCTAAATCTTTAATTAAGGAGTATAATGGAGTTGTTCCAAACAATAGAGATTACTTAGAAAGTTTACCTGGTGTTGGTCGTAAAACAACCAATGTTGTCTTAGCAAATATTTATAATGAAGCAACATTTGCAGTAGATACTCATGTTGAAAGAGTATCTAAAAGACTAGGTATAGCAAAAGAAAATGATGATGTATTAATTGTTGAGAAGAAATTACAAAAGTTTTTTCCAAAAGAATCTTGGAGTAGATTACATCATCAGTTAGTGTTATTTGGAAGATATACTTGTAAAAGTATAAAACCAGCTTGTGAAAATTGTCCGTTTAAAGATAGATGTAAAAGAAAGGTAGGATAATTGTTGTAATAAACAATTGTGTGTAGTATGAAAGGTAATAAGTTCGGAGACATTATAGCTGAGTTAAGAAAAGCTAAAGGTTTAACTCAAAAAGAGTTAGCAGATAAGTTAGGTACAACTGATAAATCAGTATCTAGATGGGAGACATATGGTGGTTATCCAAATATTGATATGATTTATCAAATTAGTAAATTCTTTAAAATCTCGTTTTATAATTTACTGGAAGTAAGAATGCAAGATGATAATGAAGATGATGAAGTAGTCGATGCCATTATTAATGAATTTCATAATATGAATAAAAGAAATTCTAAAATAATTAAATTTATTTTATTAATTGCATTAACTATAACTATCTTATTAATTATGACAATGATATTTACTAATAGTTATAATAAATTTAAAGTGTATCGAATTCAATTAGAAAGTGATGATTTTTATCCAAGTAATGGATATTATGTTGAAACTAAAATAAAAGATATTTTATATATTAATAACTTAAGGTTAAGAAATATTGAAATAAATAATGATGATATTGTTAATGTTGATTTATATTATAAAGAAAATAATCAAGAACATATTATTCAAAGCTTTTCTGATTTAGATGATATTTCATTTACTAATTTTCAAGAGTCAAATGATTTAAGCAAATATTTTGATAATTTATATTTAAAAGTAACAATCATAGATGAAAAAGAAGAAATTCAAGAATATAATACAAAATTAAAATTTGAAATTGATTTTTCGAATAATAAAATATATAACAAAGATTTGAATGAAATAACTGATTTAAATAAAGGCAAACAATTAAATATTGAAGAAATATTATTAAATAATGGATTTGTAGAAATTCAAGATGGCTATTTACAAAGGAAAAAAGATACAGAAGAAATAAATTATATAATTTTAACTAATAAAATAAATTATACTTATGAAAATAGTGACTTATCTTATCGTATAGTTTTAAATTTGAATACAAATATTATTGAAGTAAGAATTTATACCAATAATAATATTCAAGTTGAAGAGTATACTTATGACATTAATAATGGTAAAGTTATTGATTGTAATGTTGGTAAATGTAATAATTATGATGAAATCATGGAAAAAGTTAATAAAAATATTTTGAATTTAATTAAATAATATTAAAAAGTTATCAAAAAAATAAATATTGATAGCTTTTTTTAATTTTTACCAGTATTTACCAGTAAATATAAAAATTCTCAGTTTGCGAGAATTGCGATTCTCGCAAAAATAGGTTGCTTCATGACTTGAAATATTTTAGACTTGGAAGTGGAAAGGAGTAAAAGCAGTTGAACAAAAAGTGTTTTGTTATAGCGTTAATTGTAATGATGTTTATTCTTCCAATTAATTGTCATGCTGAAGACATTGTTAATCAAAATGGTGTTGTTATGACTGAGGAAGAATACAATAACTTTTTAAAAATTCATACTGAAGGTTATATAATGACTATGACTCAAGAAAAATATGAAAAATTAAAAAGCTTAGATTATAATAATGTTACAAGAGAAACTAAGTATTTACAATCAATGTATAATCCACACTTAAATTTGGAAACCAATAAAGAAATTACGGAAGAAGAGTATAATAACGATAATCTTATTATGCCAATTCTCAATTCTACCGCTGCTTATTCAGAAGTAACAACAAGACGTGTTGATTTAACAGTTACTGGTGGTTCTGTATGGAATTATGTTACAGTTAATGTTGATTGGAAATATATTCCAGGTACAAGGACATTTGATGTTCTTGGAATTCGTGGTTATGGATTAAGTTTCCGTAATGGCTCACAAGAAGGAGAACAAATTTATAAAGCTGACGGAGAGTGGAATACAATTTACTATCATTGGGATGGCGATCGTATCAACAAATTTGATAATGGCTTTGGTTTTGCAATGAATTTAGTTAATAATACTAAAGTTACGATTTTGCAATTAACCGCAGAATGTGATGTTAAAACAACCATAACTCATCCATCATTATATGGATCACATCAACATTCAACATCTAATATTTCATTAGAAGAAGCGATGAATTATACAATAAGCGGCGAAGGTTTAGGAAGCGTTTTTGTATTCCCATATAACATATCACAAAGATATGATGGTATGACTGGACCAAGAATTGATTACTAATGCTTAGGGTACTTAATATTTCAAACATTATTTGAGCAGTTGATTTTATACTTTTTGGAGTAGTAATTATTCTTCGGTTATTACTTCGCTAATAGACATCCTAAATGGAGAAAAAAATTTTTTGTATAGGGATGGGTATCTAGACAATAGATATTACGGCATCCAAAATTTAGACACTGACAAAGAAAAAAGTACGCGTAATGTGTACTTTTTTCATTTTATAAAACAATAGCAATTAAATTGTTACTTCCTTTGTTAACAATTTTCGTAACTGTATTTGAAAGTTTATATCTTGTATTATCTGGCATCATATTAAGTTTAGCTTGAATTCCTTCTTGAACAATAACTTCTAAGCTTCGACCAAATATTTCACTTTTCCAAATACTACTTGGGTCAGTTTCATAATCTTTCATTAAATAATTAATTAATTCTTTACTTTGAAGTTCACTTCCGATAATTGGTTCAAAGGTACTTTCAACATCAACTTTCATTAAATGAATACTAGATGCTAAAGCTTTTAATTTGACACCATAACGACTACCTTGTTTAATAATTTCTGGAGTTTCTAATTTCATATCTCTAAGTGTTGGATAAACAATTCCGTATCCAGTAGTTTTAGCTTGTTTTAAAGCACTTTTTATTAACTCTGTTTCTTCTTTACTTTCTTTATAAGTCGCAAATATTTTTAAAAGACCAGCTTTAGTAGTAGCACTTTCACCCATTAAAGATTTTAATGTTTCATCATATAATTCATTTGGACTTTCTAAATTTAAAGTAATTGTTCCATTTGCAGTATCTAGTTCACTAATATAAGATTTAGAAATATAAGGACTATCTTCAAAATGACTAATTATATAATCGACATCTTTAACTT
>CANQBF010000045.1 GCA_947588895.1 uncultured Bacilli bacterium
TGATCTTCTGCGTGACAGGCAGACGTCATAGGCCTCTAGACTAACGAACCATGGTTGCGGGAGAAGGATTTGAACCTTCGACCTTCGGGTTATGAGCCCGACGAGCTACCAAACTGCTACCATCCCGCGATGTTATATTCCTAAAATTAAATGGCGGAGGAAAAGGGATTCGAACCCCTGCGCCGGTTACCCGACCTTCCGGTTTTCAAGACCGGTCCCTTCAACCAGACTTGGGTATTCCTCCATTTCCAAAGAACAAGTAGATTATATCATATAAGAAAACTATATGTCAACAATATTAAGTTAAAAAAATTTACAAAAAATACTTGCAATTATAGCAAAAACATATTATAATCAATATTGTCTTAAACATTTAAGACTGTGCCTTGCCCAAGTGGCGGAATAGGTAGACGCACAGGACTTAAAATCCTGCGAGATTCAACCCTCGTGCCGGTTCAAGTCCGGCCTTGGGCACCAAAAAGAAAAATACTCCGATAAGGAGTTTTTTTTATGTCTTAATAAATATATTACATTTCTTTTTTATATTGCTCTATTTTTTCATTAATCCAACCATCTAAATTTTCTTTTAAAGGCAAAAAACCTTTCCTAGTTTCTTTAATTTCCGAATTATCATTACTTGCTTTATAATTTATATTTTTAATAGATAACTTTAAATGCAAACTTTCTTCATCAACTTCTAAAACTTGACAATATATTGTTTCACCAATTTGAACAAATTCATGAATATCTTTAACAAAATCCACTGAAACTTCTGAAATATGAATCAAACCATCATACCAAGGGTCAATATTAACAAATATTCCATATTTTTCAATACCAGTTACTTGTCCTTTAATAATATCTCCAACTCTATAATCTCCTGTCATAAAATCTCCTGTCAATAGTATAGCACTTTTTTTATTTACTTACAAAGAAATCTTGTATATAATGGATATGTGATTATTATGAAAGACGAAAAAATACAAATTGAAAATAAAATTAAAGAAATGATTGAAAATATTCGGCCCTATCTTAATATGGATGGTGGAGATATTGAATTTGTCAAATATGAAGATAATTATTTATATATTAAATTAAATTCTCATTGTAATGAATGTCTTATGAAAGATAACGAAATTGATTATGGATTATTATCCATGTTCCAAGAAGAAATCCCTGAAATTAAAGGAATTATAAACGTACCATTATAATTCTTTTTTTATTATCCAATCAATTCTTTCTAAATTGGTATATTTACTAATTTCTTCATAAGCGCTTTTTAAAAAATTTTCATATTCATTAACTTTATCAGTTATTTTAATAATAACTTTTTCATTGCCATTATTATTCATCACATCTTCATAAGCATCAAAATAATAAGATGGATACAATAATCTAGCATAAAGCATATGATAACTATATGGTGTTAATCTTTTTAATTGTAAATAAGTTTTTAAATCTAATAAGCAATCTTCATTATTAAAAAACTCTACTTTTAAATACTCAGCCACATCTCTAACTTCCAAATCAAAAATAAAACTTAAAGGATTATGATAATTTAAATTAGTATTAGGATAAAAAATTCTTCGATGCGATAAAGTTATATTATCATATTCACTTATTCCAATAACTTTATTTATTTTATTTACATAACTAATAGCATTTTCAGCAAGTCCTATATAATAACTAAATGAATCAAGGATTGCTTGTTTATCTTTACCTATTTCATTTATTTGATATTCAAAATAATCAACTTTTTTACTCCATAATTCTCCCCAATTATTACGATATAATTTACTATTAGCTTTATTAAGTTTAAACTTACTTATATTTTCACACATACTAATAAAATTAACTATTTCATTTTTATTTCCATTTATTTTTAATAAAATATAATAATTATCCCCAACTTTAGTAAGTAAACTTCTTTCTTTATTTATAATAATATCATGTACTCTTATTCCTTTATATTTAAGTTCATTATTAATTGCTATTATATCCTTTAATTCTTCTTCTAATCTATTAAAAAAGACAAAATAAAATTCTTCACCATAGTATGTAAATGATGTGTAATTAATATTTTCTACTACCTCAATTAAATCAAAATTATAATAATAATTAATAATCTCTTTCATAATCTATTTAATTATATGAAAAAACTGAGCTTTTTAACTCAGTTATCTTTTATTTTCTAATTCTTTTTCAAATTTTTGAACTAAAGCATCAAACATATTTTCACAAGCTTGCATAAAAGCCTCTTTTTGGTCTTTAAATTTATCAGTAGTTAAATCATTATTTACTGGTTCGATTGGAGTTGTTTGATTCATATCAACATTAAGTGTTGGTGTAACAATCGCACTCTCTTCAACTGTTGGCATTGAAGTATCATTAACATTATTAACATCAGGTACTACTTGATTTGCAACATCATTAACTACCGGTTCAACTGAACCTACAACTGGTCCAACAACCGGTCCAATATCGATTGGATTAGGTGTAACCTCTGGATTTACTTGTGAATCAATTGGAGCAACATCAGGTGTAGTAATCGTATCAGTAACAATTGGATTAATATCAACTGGTGTAGGTTCAACTGGTGGATTATTCAAATCAACTATTGGTATTGGAGTATCAATAGGATTATTTATATTTGTGACTGGTTCTACACTTGGAATATCCATAACTGGTGCACTTGGAGTATCTGGTGTAGCAACGTCTACTGCTGGAGCAATAGGTTCACTAGCTGGTGGAATTACTTGTGGATTAATTGGTGCAACATCAGGTGTTGGATTTGCAGAACTAACTTCAGTAGCATTTGGTGTAATATCAACTGGACTTGGAATTGGTTCTGAAACATTAGTTACCGGTTCTGTTGGAGATGGTTGATTTATATCAACACTAGGTGTTGGTGTAACAATCGCACTTTCTTCAACAGTTGGCATTGGAGCTGTAGCAACATTACTCGCTTCATTATTAACATTAGAAACTGGATTAACAGCCTCATTAACTGGACTATTAACAGTATTATTTATAACATTTTCTTGAACACCTGTACCTGTATTCATATTCATTCCATTTGCATCATCATTAGTTGGTAATACTTGGTCAGGATCATAAAAACTCTTAAGAGCATCAAATGAAGGAACAGGTAATGTAAGTTGTGTATAATATATATCATCTGCTTTTAATTCATTTGGTAATTTAATATATTCAACTGTTTGACCAGCAATAATATTTTTTAAATACTCTTTAGCTACTTGCCATTCATCTTGGTCTAATATTTTAATTAATTTGTCTTGGTCTAACTTACAAACTAAAATAATAGGAAGCCCCATAGAGCCATTTATCTCATTATCTAATATTACATAACTAGCATTATTAGTTTTAAACGCACTTAATAATGGTTTCTCTACTACTCCTCCAGAAACCAAATTCAATTTAATTTTTCCCATAAATTAGTCAATCCCTTCACATTATATTTTTATTATAACAAAAGAATGATTATTTTTCAATCACTCTTTGCTTTTTTTTAAAATAAAATATTTACATCCATAAGCACACATATTCTCTATATAATTATCAACATTTTTTATATTATTATGTTCTTTAACATTTTTATTATTACTTTCATAAAAACCTTTTAATCTTACTTTACCATAGGCAAAATCACCAACAATATAATCAAAATTATCATAATAATCAGTTACTATATCATTTAAATCTAATGTATTTAACATATCACCATAATCTTTAACTATTGAATAATTTTTGCCATTTATTTTAATATTCATAAAACCTCCCTAAAAAACTAACATTCCCACTACTGCTATTACCATAATAGTTGTAGCTATAACACTCATAATAAGCAAAATATCAACATAACCATTACCAGTAGTAATTGGATGATTTTGTCTATATATTTGTTTCATTTTTTCTTGTAATAAATATTCTTTATTCATAGCATTAGTATCTATATCAAACGAATTATATATTTGTTTATTTAATGATTCTATTTGTGATGCATCCATTTGACTTAAATCTGCAACACTAACATTAAATTGTTTATATATATCAAAACCTAATAATTGCTTTTCAACATTATTTTCTTTACTTTTTATACTTAATTTATCTTTATAATACTCTGCCACTTCATATACATTACTTGCATATTTAAAGTTATCAGAAATTCTTAAAGCACTAGATGCACCTGGAGTATAAAGCAAATCAAAAAAAATTTTTTGTTGCGTTTCAGTAACTCCATATGTTACTCTTTTTAAAGTAAATAAATCAATTAAACATTTTTGAACATCAATAAAATAATTATTTTCAACTTTTATTTTAGAATTTTTATTTTTAATATCTAATTGATAAAATTCATTAATAAGAGTTTTTAATTTATTTATATTACTTAAATCAGCCCCATATTTCATTAAATTATTATTTAATGCATTTTCATCATTAATTTGATATGGATTAATTATATCTAACTCACCATATATATTAATTAATAATCTAATAAAAACTACTAAAATTGAATTATGTACTACTCCATCAGGTTTATTTTTACTAGCCAAATAATCACTTATAGCTTTATTAAAACCTTCATTAACAAATGTTTCCACACGCTTCACCCTAGTATTAGTATAACACACTAATTATTCTAAGGGAAGATTAAACAGGTTACTACTTGACTCTAACTTGCCACCATAAATTGAAGGAACACTACCATTTACAACTAATGCTCCAATTAAAATTTCATAATTAAATTTATTTTCATCTTCTTTTAATGGTGTAATAATTGTTTTTTTCATATCAACAACTATATATACTTCTAATAAGGCATTATTAAATCCATAACTATTAACTTTTGTCTTTATATTAGTTAATATATTTTCATTAAATGAAATAACTACTGGTATTTTAGGTCCTAAACTATTTAAAAAAATATTCTTGCTTGCTAAAAATAAAGGTATATTTAATATTAATCCATTTTTTCCATTAGTTAAATATTCATCATAAATAGAAACATCTATTTTACCATTTTCTAAATCATTTATACCATCTTTTAAAATATTAGATACTTTTGTTAATATTGAATATGTCTTTTCTAAATCATAATTAACAGTTAATATTTCTCCCCTACTATTTTTAGTAATTTTTAATATATCATTTACATTATCTTTATTAATTATATCATTAGTAATTAATTCATTAAATATTTGATAAAGAATTTTATCTAATTTTTCATTTACTAA
Organism: uncultured Bacilli bacterium; assembly: GCA_947588895.1. GTDB lineage: Bacteria > Bacillota_I > Bacilli_A > RF39 > UBA660 > SIG200. Next base: position 5,256 of record CANQBF010000045.1, read on the forward strand.
TACTACAGCTTTCTTACTAGTTGTATTAGCGTAATAATTAAACATAAAGAATGCAATTAAAAATGTACAAAAAAACACAATAATAATATTAATTATTGTATTTTTAAATTTTTTATTTTTATTTTTTAGTTTTAATTTCTTCATATTAAATATTATGAGAAAAATAATATCTTAATTAATAAACATATACCAACTATAAATATAATAGATATAATAGCAATAGCAATTTTTATAAATGTATTACCACTATTAAATTCTTTAGCAAAATCAGTATCTTCATCTAAATCTTTTTTTGATATAGAATTTGACTTAGTATAAAACGTATCATCCATTGCATTAGTATCTTCTAATTTTATATTTTCAGTTGTATTATCATCTTCTTCCTCATCTTCCGGATTCTTTAACATATCTTCTAATTCTTTAGTAACATCTTTATTAACTATTTCTTCTTTTAATCCTTCTAATACTTCAGTATCATCGTCACCTTTTAAGTCACTTAATAAATCTAAATCGCTATTATTTTCTCTTAAATTTTTTTCATTAATAGCTATTGTATTTATTAAATCTTCTAAATTATCTTTTTTCTTTTTAGATTTAGTATTAGTATTCTTTTCCTCTTTTTCTTTTTCAGTATCTATATCTAAACTTTTTAATATATCATATTCGGTATTTTTAATTTGTTTTAATCTTTCTTCTTCATAATTATCTACTTTATTTTCTTTTGCTTTTTCTAAAACAACATTTATATCATATTCTTTAGTAACTTCTTTTTCAATTTCTTGTTCAACATTATCTTCTTCTTCAATACGAATACTTCTTCTTTTTGGAGTTTCATTATATTTAGTATCTAAAATCTTTTTTATTTTTTCAACATCTATTTCAGCTTCATTTTTTCCAAGAACAGTTGAATTACTTTTTATTTCAAAGTTATCTAAATCATTTTTACTAATTTCACGATATAATTCTTCATTTCTTTTAGTACGATAACTGACTACTTCGACATCTTCATCATTAACACGTGTACTCATATTAACACCTCTAGCATAATAATATCATAGAAAGTATCTATTTAAAAGTTTATTTTTATTTACTTGACATTTATCGTACAAAAAAGAGAAAAATCATTTTTTTCTCTCTAAACTAATTTCTTCATCATTTTCAATTAATAATCTTTTTACTTTTAAATCATTAATTTTATTATATAAATTTGATTTTCTATATAATGAAGATATCATTGCATTAAAATCACAAACTCCAACCATTGAAGTAATAAATAATGCTAAATTTAAAACTTCAGTTTCAACATCCATAGTAGGATTATAATTAAGAACACTAATTCCAGTGATAATTGCTAATCCCAATACTGCCGTACTAGCTATATTTACTATTTTTGCTTTATGTAATTCATTACTACAATTTTTTATATATTGTTTAACTCTTTTTATTTTTTCGTTCTTATCTTGTTCTTCCATAATTAAATCAAATTTCAAATCATTAATTTTATTTTTTAAAACTTCTTTTTTACACGTTTGAGCTATCATATTACTAATTCCTAGTACATTTAAGGAAGGTAAAAACATAGCTAAAAAGGTTTTCATTTCTTTTTCTAAATAGTTATAGCTTTTTAAATTAAGGATAATTAAAGTTATTAATACAATTACACCCATTATTGCAGTAGAAATAATATTTAATACTTTAACTTTAATTAATTGCTTATTATTAGAATCTAAATAACGATTAATGTATTGTATTTTATGCCTTTTCTCCATAACTTTCACCGAGTGAATATCCTATCACTAATACTAGTTAAAGTCAATTATTTCTTTTCATTCGATGTAGTAAACTAGATGTGGGAAAATAAATTTTTTCTAAAATAAAAGAGAAAACACTCAAAATTTTAAAAACAGTT
>CANQBF010000046.1 GCA_947588895.1 uncultured Bacilli bacterium
GCATCAAATTCTAATCCTTTAGCTAAATAACTAGATAATATACAAATACCACCATTATATTTAGTATTTTTATTAGTTATTAAATCAACATTTATTTTATTTTTAAGTATTTTATAAATATTTAAACTTTCAACTTCATCTTTACATATAATAGCAATACTTTGATATCCTTGTTCTTTAAAATAATTTATTTTATTAATATAATATTCTTCTTTATTATTTACATTATCTAATAATACTTTATTACCATGTCTTAATATAGCTTTAGCATTACCATAACCAAAATACTTAGAAACAATATTAGCACTATCCATTATTTCACAAGTCGACCGATAACTTTTTTCTAATTTTTCTAAAGTACATTCTTCATCAAATACTAATTTTATAACACTTTCCCAATCACTAATACTTTGATAAGAATAAATAGATTGAGCTAAGTCGCCAAATATGGAAAATGTACTATTTTTAAATAACTTTTTAATAACCCAAAAATGATATAGTCCTAAATCTTGAGCTTCATCCACTACAACATGAGCATATTTATCATAATTTTTATACCCTTTTAAGATTAAATTTAAATGAATTAACGCTGGTAAATCTTCATAACCAATTACTTTTTTATTAATAGTATCTATAGTATTTTCTTTTAAAGATTTAATGTCACAATCATCTTGATTAATATATTTTTCACAATTATTAATAAATCTTTTATATAATTCTAATGTTTTTAAATTATAATCTTTAAAATAATTATTAATAATTTTATCTATTTTTAATATTTCATTATTAAATGTTTCAGTTATCTTTAATATTTCTTCTTTTCTTTTTATATCATTACAATTTTGATATTCATCTTTATATTTTAACCAATACTTATATTTAATATCATCACCATATTTTTTAATATAATTTTTACCATATTTTATTAGCATTTTTATTTTTTCTTCAATTCCTAAATTATTTTTATCCATAAAAGTATGAATTAATTTTTCATCAAACAAAATTATACCTTCATATTTAATTGGACCATGAACAATATTATTTAATAAATCATCAATATACTTTTCTATTGCTTCTTTATATTTTAAAGATGATTTATATTTAATATTAGTAGTTGTTAAATTCTTTTGCAACATCATTTCTAAGCGCATATTTTGCTCAATAATTTTAATTTTTTCGCCTAAATAACGATTAACAATATCTAAAAAAGTCCATTGCGAAACAGCATTTACTTCTAAGTCTGGCAATACTTTAGAAATATAATCCATAAAATAAGCATTAGGGCCAATAACTAAAAAAGCACTCTCACTATAATTTTTTTGCTCATTATAAACAAGATATGCAATACGATGAAGAGCAACAGTAGTTTTACCTGAACCAGCCGTTCCTTGCACAATAATATTGTCTTTTAAATCTTTTCGAATAATATGATTTTGTTCACTTTGAATAGTTGCCACAATATTTTTAAGACGATTATCAACAGATACACTTAAATATGGTTTTAATAACTCATCATTTGAGATAGCAGTTAAATCTTGAAAACTTTTTAATGTTCCCTTCACTATTTCAAATTGCCGTTTTAACTCAAGCTTACCTTCAATTACCCCACTTGGAGAATTATATTTAGCATCTCCTAAATTTGAATCATAATATAAACTGGAAATTGGGGCTCGCCAGTCAATAGTAATTGGATTTTCATCACTATCCAAAATACCTACTTTGCCAATATAACAAATTTCTTTTTTGTTATGGCTATCTAGAAAATCAATTCTTCCAAAATAAGGATTATCAATATACTTATTTAATAATCTTATTTTAGTCCCAAATTGACTTAATAGATTTTCTTGTAAAACAACATCATTTTTGTAAGTCTTACTTACTTTTTGCATCTTATCGTTATAAAAAAGTATTAAGTCACGATACTCATTTATAACATCATGCAATTTTTGTGTTTCAATTTCTAGGTTGGTCATAATTTACACCTCCTTAGAAATGATCTTTAAAAACTAACACTAAGTCTATCATAATTTTTAATCTAAGTAAATAATTTTTATTAAATTTTATTGAAACATTTCAATATTTCTAATTCTTCTTCTTGAATAACTAGTATGAGCATTTTTTAATAGTTCTTGTTTATCAATATAAGCATTTTCACTAGTTAATATTCTTACTCGATCATTATCTTGTAAAATATAATCATTTTTTACTGGTTCATCATTAACTATAGCCCCAATCATTGTATTACCAATTTCTGAATGAATTCGATAAGCAAAATCAACAACGGTTGCTCCTTTAGGCAATTCAATTATTTCCCCTTTTGGAGTATAAACATATACTTTTTCAGTAAATAACTCTTTTTCTACTTCCCTTATAAATTCAGCATTATTGCTAAATTTATTATCAATATCTACTAAAGATTTATAAAATTGAAATTTATTTTTTAATTCTTCTTGCATTATAACTCTGGTATTACCATTTTTTATTTTAAAATAACTAGGTAAACCAAAACTAGCAATCATATCCATTTCATAAGTTCTTATTTGATTTTGAACTAATAAATTATTTGGACCAAATACAGTTGTATGTAAACTTTGATATAAATTAGTTTTAGGAATAGCTATATAATCTTTAAATCTTTTTGGTACTGGATGATATATACTATGAATAATTCCTAAAGATTTATAACAATCTAAAGATTCATTAACCATTATTTTTAAAGAAAATAAATCATGAATATTAGTTAATTTTTGATGTTGTTCATATAAATATTTATATATTCCATAAACATTTTTTAATCTTATCTTTATATCATTTTCTATATTATATTCATTTAGTTTATTATGAATTTCATTTTGCATATCTAATAATATAGGCATTTTCTCTTTTTCTAATTCCCTTTGAATAGTTAAAGTATCACAATATTCATTTGGTTTTAAATATTGAAGTGATAAATCTTCTAATTCACTTTTAATTCGATAAGCTCCAATATAATAGGCAAGAGGAACAAATAAATGCATTGTTTCTAAAGAATTCTCTTGTTGTTTATATACTGATTTATATTGAAGCGTTCTCATATTATGTAATCTATCAGCAAGTTTAATAATAATTATTCTGACATCTTCTCTTATACTGGTAATTATTTTTCTCATATTAGCATTATTTAATTCTTCTTTGGTACTAAAATTCATTTTCGCAAGTTTAGTAACACCATCAACTAAATTAGCTATATCTTCATTAAAATGGTAAGCAATATATTTTTTTGTTGCTTCAGTATCTTCGATTACATCATGTAAAAGTCCAGCACAAATAGTATCTCTATCAGCATGTAACTCAGCTAGAATTATTGCAACATTTAAAGGATGAATTATATATTCTTCCCCACTTTGACGATATTGTCCTTTATGTAAAAGACTAGCACAAGTATAAGCCTCTCTTATCATTTTTTTATCTTTTTCACTATAATCTGTTAATAATGCTTCTAAATCTTTAAAATCCATAATTTTACCTCCATAATAAAACAGCAACCAAACTCAATTTAGTTGCCGTTTTAACTCATAATTATTCATAAAAAGTCCGCATAAAAACATCAAACTATTAAATTTAAAGAGAAAATTGTCTACATTTAAACTTTTATTCATACGCAAACCTTTCAATAAATTTTCTATAAATTTATCGCAATTTTTACTCTTTGTCAATACTTTTTTATTAATTTAATATTTTTCTAGTTACTCCCATTTTTTCTTTCATTAATTCATACTTTTCTTGCGCAAGTTTTCTTGATCTTTCAATACCTGTATTTAATATACTATCTAATTCTTTACTATTAATTATTTCTTCATAACGTTTTTGAATTTTTGATATATGCTCTATTGTAACATCAGCAACATACTTTTTAAATTCACCATAACCTTTATCTTTGAATTGTTCTTCAATAGTTTCAATAGTTTTACCAGTAAGTTCTGATGCAATATTTAATAGATTAGATATACCTGGTTGATTTTCAAAATCAAAATGAACTTTATTTAAACTATCAGTTGTTGCTTTCATTATTTTATTTCTAATATTATCTAAATCATCAAACAAACTAATTACTCCCACTGGATTTTCTTCTGATTTACTCATTTTTTTAGTTGGATTTTTTAAATCATATATTTTAGTTCCAGTTTGACTTAATAATGGTTCAGGTAATTTAAAAATTTCTCCATAACGATTATTAAAACGTTCTGCAATATTTCTGGCAAGTTCAACATGTTGCTTTTGATCAATTCCAACTGGGACATAATCACAATCACAATAAAGGATATCAGCAGCCATTAAAACTGGATATGTTAAAAGTCCAATCGAAAAATTAGCATTTTGTTTACTCTTTTCTTTAAATTGAATCATTCTTGATGCTTCACCATAATAAGTAGTACATTCAAGTAAATAAGACATGGCTGGAATAAATTCATTTTCTGATTGAATATAAATTGTATTCTTATTTGGATCAATACCACAAGCTATATACATTGCTATAAATTTACGAATTCTTGCATTTAATTCTTTTACATCTTGAGGAATAGTTAAAGCATGTAAATCTGCTACAAACAAGAAAGAATCATATTCATCTTGCATTTTAACCATTTGTCTTATAGCACCAATATAATTACCTAATGTTAAATCACCAGTTGGTTTTAATCCTGTAAGTATTCTTTTCATAAATACCTCCTTCTTATTAATTTAAATTTTCATATACATTTTTTAAAATTTCATATCTAATTAAAATCAATTTTTTATAAAATTTTTTTCTAATATCAGATATACATTCTATATTATCAATAAAATCGATTATTTCTTCTATTTTTATATTTAAAAATACTCTATTTAATGCATTATTACAATCAATGTTTTTCTTACTTTTAATAAATGATAAATAATTAATTTTTTTACCATTTTCTTTAAAACAAGAATAAGTATTAAGAGCTAAATTTTTTAAATCAATTTCAGTTAATTTTTCAATATCTTTATCTTCTAATAAAGGATTTAAACATGAACCACAATCATATACTGGAGAAATTTTTATTTTCTTTGTTTTAGTATTTATTAAAAATCCCCAATTTCCATTATGTCTATCAGTATTACCTATTAAACTATCTATAATAAACACTTCCCAAAAATTATCTTTAACTAATTTCTTATCCAATAATTTATTTTCATCTATAACTTCCATTATATCACTAAGTTCAGTTTCAATTTTTTTATCTGGATTAGTGCTTAGTGCTAAACTTTCAAACTCATATAATTGATTTTCAAGAGTTGTAAAATCTTCACATGCACATACTATTTTTTCTTTTGTTTCATAAAGATATTTTCCTAATATAGTATTTTGAGCATCTATACCACATATTTTAAATATATTACTTCCTATATATTCTGAATAAGCGTTATTTATATAAGATAAATTCTTATTTTTTTCTCTAATTGGGTCAGGAAATTTAACTAAATATTTTTTATTATTATATAATAAAGTTTTCTTTTTTTCAGAACCTTTATAACAATTTATTTCTTCAATACAATTAGTAAAGTCAATCATATAATTATCCTTTATTTATTTTCTGGTTTCATAAGTGGGAACATAACAACATCTTTAATATTTTCACTATTAGTTAAAAGTTGAATAAGTCTATCAATTCCCATACCCCAACCACTTATTGGTGGCATACCATATTCCATTGCTTCGATATAATCATAATCCATTGGCATTGCTTCTTCATCACCATTATCTTTTAATCTTGCTTGTTCAAGTAATCTTTTTTCTTGTTCTTGTGGGTCAACTAATTCAGAATAAGCATTGATGATTTCAGCTCCATTAATAACTAATTGGAATCTATCAGTTAATTCTTTATTATCATCATTAGCTCTAGCAAGTGGTGATAAACTAATTGGATGTTCAGTTAAGAATATTGGTTCAACAATATTTGGTCTAGCTACTTTCTTATATAATTGGTCTACTAAATTACCATAACCTAAATCTTCAAGTGGTGTTTCACTTTCAATAACAATATTTTTATTTTTTATTTCAGCTAATAAACTTTCTTTTGTATCAAATTTTTTAATATCAATATCACTATATTTTAATATTAAATCTCTAAATGATACACTAGGCCATTCTCCAGATAAATCTACAACTTTATCCCCAACATTAATTTGTAATGTACCAAATAAATTTTTAATTATAGTTTGTAACATATTTCTTAAAAGAATCATATTATCTTTATAATTTAAATAAGCTCCATATCCTTCAATCATTGTAAAATCTTGTAAGTGTGATGCATCCATACCTTCATTTCTAAAGCATCTAGCTATTTCAAATACTTTAGTAAATCCACCAACTACGGCTCTTTTTAAATAAGTTTCTGGAGCAATTCTTAAATATACATCCATATCTAAAGCATTATGATGAGCAATAAATGGTTTAGCTGTTGCTCCACTAGCTTTCATATTTAAAATTGGTGTTTCAATTTCAATATAACCTAAATCATTTAAATATTTTCTTAATTCTTGAATAAATTTACTTCTAAGTAAAAATACTTCTCTACTTTTTTCATTAGTAATTAAATCAACATGACGATTACGATAAATTAATTCTTGGTCAGTTAAACCATGAAATTTTTCAGGAAGTACTTTTAAAGCCTTACCTAAGAATGTTATTTCTTCAGCTCTAATTGTTTTTTCGCCAGTATGAGTAGTAAATACTTCTCCACATACACCCATAAAATCGCCTAAATCATAATCTTTTTTAAAATGCTCATAAGCTTCTTCTCCAACTAAATCTAGTTTTACTGATACTTGAATTTTACCTTCAATATCTTGTAAAACCAAGAATGACATCTTACCCATTTTACGCATTGAAACTATACGACCTGCAACTTTAACATTTTTAGTTTCATCAGGTAAATTCATCGCGTCTTTAAGTTCATAATTTCTTTCAAATCTTTCAGGATATGGATTAGTATATTCTTTTATACTATTTAATTTTTCTCTTCTTACTAATTCTTGTTCACTAAATTCTCTCATAAATAATACTCCTCGCCTTTTTACTTGCTTATTATAACATACTCCATTAAAAAAAGATAGATTTCTCTATCTTTTAAA
>CANQBF010000047.1 GCA_947588895.1 uncultured Bacilli bacterium
TGAGGTTGATAGGCTAGAGGTGGAAGCGTAGTGATACGTTGAGCTGACTAGTACTAATAATTCGACAATTTAACTTTTAATTTATTTAATTGTTTGATGAACGCATTATCGAGTTTTTAAAGGACAAAATCCTTTATTGGTGACTATAGCTTAGTGGACACACCTCTTCCCATCCCGAACAGAGAAGTTAAGCACTAAAACGCCGACGATAGTGATAAGCTAAAATAGGAAGTTGCCAATATTTTTTTTTGCAATAAATTTTATTTATATATATGTTCAATAGTGTTAAATGAATTGATATTACTTGTATTGGAATATCTTTTTATTTATAATAATAATGGTGATTAAAAATGGATTATAAGTTTGTTTCTAAAGAAGTTTCTGATACTCTAACGTTAGCTGAAAATATCGAAAGTGAAAAATTTCCAAATATGGTTATTTGTTTAGATGGAGAGTTAGGATGTGGAAAAACAATTTTTGTTAAAGGATTCGCTAAAGCATTAGGAATAGATGAAAATATTACTAGTCCTACATTTAACATTATTAAAGAATATAAAAATGGTGAATTGCCACTTTATCATATGGATGTATATCGTATTGATGAAGCACCTGATGATATAGGTATAAGAGATTATTATAAAAAAGGTGGAGTTACCATTATCGAATGGTCAGAATTAATTAAAAATGAATTACCTGATGAAAGATTAGAAATTGTATTTAAAATAGTTGATGAAAATACACGTTTATTAGTTTTTAAACCATATGGACGTGTTTATGAAGAACTTTGTGAATCTGTATTGTAAAGGAGAAACCATGCATTTATTTATTGATACACATTTGGATGAAATAACTTATATATTATATGAAAATAATAGTATTGTAAAAAAAGTTGTTGAAAAAGGAAGAGAACATAGTAAAATTTTAATGCCTTTATTAAAGGAAGTATTAAATGATAAAAAGCCCAAATCTATTATTGTGGTTAATGGACCGGGTGCTTTTACATCCGTAAGACTTGGAGTAACCATTGCTAAATCTTTGGCTTATACTATGGATATTCCTATAAGAGTTATTTCTTCATTAGAATGTATAGCATTAAGTGTTAATGATGAAGATAAAATAGTTGGCTTTAGTGATAACAATGGTTACTATATTGGAATTTTTAATCAAGAATTGGAATTAATCGGAGAATATAAATATATATCAAATAAAGAATTTGAAGTATATAATGCTAAATATAAAGTAATAACGAATGTAGAATTAGATTATCTAAAAATAATTGAATTTTGTTTAAAAAAATCTCCAATTAATCCTCATAAAGTTAATCCAATATACGTAAAAAAGTTAGATGTTGAAAAATGATAAGAGAAGCACAGTTTAATGATATAAATGATATAAATAATTTAGGCGAATGTCTAAATAACAATTTTTCTAATACTTATAATTTAGATAATTATATTAATGATAATAAGTATATATTATTAATTCATGAAGATAAAAGTATTGATGCTTTTTTATTAATATTTAAAAATATTGATAATTATGAAATAGAAGCTTTAGCGGTAAAAAAAGAAAAAAGAAGACAAGGTATAGCTCATGAATTATTAAATTATTTTTATTCTACTTATTTAAAGAAAAATGACATTATATTATTGGAAGTAGCTAGTAATAATAATGACGCTATTAATTTATATCAAAGTTTAGGATTTACAATTGTAAATATTAGAAAAAAATATTATAAAGATATAGATGCATTAATTATGAAGAAGGTGATTTAAATGAAAGATGTTTTAATATTAAGTATTGAATCTTCATGTGATGAAACAAGTATTGCTATTGTTAAGAATGGTTGTGATGTAGTAGCATTATCTATTCTTTCGCAAATGGATACACATGCTAATTATGGCGGTGTAGTACCAGAAATAGCATCTAGAATGCACACTGAAAATATAACTATTGTCTTAGAAGATGTTTTAAATAAAGCAAATATGAAAGTATCTGATGTAGATGCTATTGCAGTTACAGCTGAACCAGGTTTATTAGGATCGCTTTTAGTTGGAGTCGAATTTGCTAAAGTTTTATCATATGTTTATAAAAAGCCATTAATAAAAGTTAATCATTTAATTGGTCATATTTATGCCAATAAATTAGAAAATAAATTAACATTTCCAAATTTATCACTTATCATAAGTGGCGGTCATACCGAATTAATAAAAATGACCGGTGACTACGAATTTGAGTTATTAGGTGAAACTCAAGATGATGCGATTGGTGAAGCTTTTGATAAAGTTGCAAGAGTATTAGGATTAAAATATCCAGGTGGACCAAATATTGAAAAACTAGCATTTGAGGGAGAAAATACTTATAATTTGCCAAAAGTATTAAATGATGAAAGTTATAATTTTAGTTATAGTGGCTTAAAAAGTAGTGTTATTAATTTAGTTCATAATGAAACTCAAAGAGGTAACACCATTAATAAAGCAAATTTAGCTTGTTCTTTTCAAACTGCTGCAGTTAATGAGCTAAAAAGAAAATTAGAATTGGCTTTAAAAAACACCGGTATTAAAGATGTTATTATCGCTGGTGGAGTATCAGCAAATAAATTTTTAAGAAATGAACTAACTGATTTATGTGCCAAATACAATGCTAAATTAAATTATCCATCATTTATATATTGTACTGATAATGCCGCCATGATTGGAGCAGCAGCATATCCATTATATTTAAAAGGAGAATTTGCAAATTTAGATTTAAATGCTAATTCAAATGCAAATATTTGTTGAAAACTTATGAGTTTTCAACATTTTACTTTTATAAGATAATGTGGTATAATTTAATCACGGGGTAGTTTGGTTTCGACATATAAAAACTAGAAATGATTGCAAGTGGTAGGCATACCTAAAATGCACAAAAAAATAAATAACGAAACTAATTATAGTTTTGCTCCAGTATACGCCTAATAGAGCGTAGGAGTACTTTATATTAATTTTGCTTATAGAGTTAATATAAGGGTAACCATATATAAGATATATTAATTTATTTGATTAATGTAAATTAATGAATATTAAATTAATCTTGTTATATAGAAAGTGTGTTGGAGCTGTCTATATAATAAAAAAAATTCCAACTAAACTTGTAGATATTGTTTAATAGATTATATTGGACAGGAGTTCGAATCTCCTCTACTCCACCAGATTGATACCAAGCTCGAACTTTCATAGTTCGAGTTTTAAAATGATTAAATTTATGTTAAAATATTTTATGGAAGAATTGATATAAATAATAAATATTTAGGTTTAAGAAAATATTACAATAGTTTAAGATTATTATGAGACATAAAAAAATTATATAATTATTTATATAAAGGAGCGATTTTGAAATGAGAATTGATAATTATTATAACTATACAATACTGACTGCTTTCGAACATTTATATAAATATGAAAATAAGAAAAGTATAAGTGTAGAAACATTGAAATTATTTAGAAGAGAATTACTTAAAGAAGTTTTAGACATTTATAAAAATGGAAAAGGTTATGAATACTTACAAGAAAGAGATCAATGGCAAGGAGAAGTATCTTTTACAGAAATTGATGAAGATATGGCATTAAAAAATTTTTTAGAAAAATATGAAGAATATTTTTATTTAGATAATGGTATAGTTCATATTTATGAAGAAGTTTCTTTTCATGATTTAGAAGAACTAGTAAGACAAATTAGAGTAAGAGAACAAGTACCATATAGATTTGATATTATTGAGCATACCAAGAAACTTAGAGATATTTTAGGTATATCAACTTTTGATGAATTAATTAATGAATATTCAAAAGTTGAGGAAAAACTCGAAAATTTATACTATAAATTATATACACCTGATGATTCTGAAGAATTAAGGAAAAAAATAAAAGTATTATTATTTTTAAGATTTAACTTTTTTAATCAACTATCTCAAATGCCACCTTATAGAGTGGATGCTATTAGAATAGCAGCTATAAATTATTATAGTGAAAATGATACTGCAACTTATGATGAGTATCCAATAGATTTACCTTTATGGAAAGCTGAATTTGAAGATTCTGATGATTTTTTATCAGATATTGATGATATAGTTTATGATATAACTCAATATGCCATATTTGGAAAAGCCAAAAATGTTCTTTATATGAGTAAGATAAATGAAGATATAGATCAATTTTATATGACAGGTGGAATTACAGAATCTTTCAAAGAAATAGACCCAATTAAAGATTATACTGATGTGATAGAAACTTATATGTTAGCCAAAGAGCAATTTGAAGATGATTTTGCTAAACATCCAGAAAATTTTTCAAGGTTTCATGATTCATCTCCTGAACGTTGGGTTTTATACATAAATTATTTGAACAACATAAATCGTTTTATGGATATTTATGGTGTAAATGATGAATTACTTTTTGCCAAAAGAAGACTTTTATATGCTTTAGATAAACCAACTGTTATGCTTTTTGATGAAAAAAACTTTAAAAATGCTTATGAGGAAACCAAATTAATGGAACTTGATGAAGAACCATTTAGTTTCTTGACAGATGAAATATATTTTATGGCTTTAGAAGTTTTTATGATTCCAAGTAATGAATATACTATTAGGAAATTGCTATTAGTAGGGACATATTATAACTTAACTAAAGATAAAGAATTAAAAAAAATTATTGAAAAATTTAGTAATGATCCAAGATTTGAATTTTTCCATGAAATAATGATTAATAATTGTACTAATAAAACTCCAAAAAGTCCAATAAAAGATAAAAAACTTATTTTAACCACTGATAAAAACATATCAAAAAGAATAATATAGTTAGATAGTTTACTAATTGTTACTTTTTCATTATTCGCTAATTGACCTATCAATTAGAGTTAAATGAGGTTTAATTCTAAATAGTTAACAAGCAATATAATCAATTATTAAGAGATAGAAAAAAATTAAAAGATAGTGGACCACGTTATGAAAAGTTATTTGAACTTTTAACTAATTTTTCTATGCATATTAAATATTGTTTAAAAATGAATGATTACGAACTATTAAAATTTATTACATAATATATTTTAGTACCTTTACCACCAAAGATTACACAAAAAGATTTTGATGATTTAGTAGCAGTAGCTATAGAAATGGTAATATGAAAGTTTTGTATATATATAATGACTATACAAATTTAAATATAGAATTAATAAAAAAATATGATATTGATATAGAATTTCTATATAATTATAATCTTAATAATTTACCAAATATAATTGATGAAATATCATATAATAAATTAGATATTTTATTTAATCAAGTTAATAAAATAATTGAAGTATCTAAATTAGAAAAACAATTTATATTTAATTTAGAAAATGTTGAAAATTTTATTGAATTATGTACTTCTTTAATATTATCAGAAATTATTAACTTAGTCTAATTTATGTCTATATATTAATAAAAAAAACAAATTAATTATTGTTTATATGTTATACTTAAAATAAAGGAGAATATATTTATGTTAGTAACGGAAACAATGTATCATATAGGACTTAAAAAAAGTGATATTGAAAATGCTAAATATGCTATTTTACCAGGTGACCCAGGAAGAGTTAAAACAATAGCTAAATTTTTAACTAATGTAAAAAAGTTAGCCGTAAATAGAGAATATACAAGTTATCTAGGAGAAATAGCTAATGAAAAAGTATTAGTAATTTCTACAGGAATGGGTGGACCATCAACGGCAATATGTGTCGAAGAACTTGCTATGCTTGGCGTTCAAAATCTAATTAGAGTTGGAACTTGTGGTGGCATGCAATTAAATGTTCAAGCTGGTGATATAATTGTGGCTCAAGCGGCAATTAGACAAGAGGGAACAAGTAAAGAATATTCCCCTATTGAATTTCCTGCAGTAGCAGATATAGATATAACAAATGCTTTAATTAAAGCAAGTCAAGAATTAGGTTATCCATATCATGTTGGAGTAGTTCAATGTAAAGATTCATTTTACGGACAACATAGTCCTGAAAGAATGCCAGTAAAAAATGAATTATTAAGTAAATGGGATGCATGGATAAAATCTGGTGCTTTAGCTAGTGAAATGGAAACAGCTGCGTTATATGTAGTTTCTAGTATTTTAAAAATTAAATCAGGAGCCGTTTTATTAACAGTTTGGAATCAAGAAAGAGAAAAACAAGGGCTAGATAATAATACTAATTTTGATGTAGAAAAAGAAATAAAAGTAGCTATTAAAGCCATAGAAATTTTAATAAAAAATAAAAACTAAAATATTGTTGAAAAGCAATATTTTTTTAGTTATAATTAAGATATAAAATAATAAATAGTAGGTAGTATTATGAGTAGTAATAAGTGTTATTGTTTTGTAAATTTAAGAGATTTAAAAATGAAAGATAAAATTACTAATGAAGCTTATAATCCTGTATTAGAAGCTGCTATTTATAATGTGCCTTTAAAATATCAATATCTAATAATGGTTTTCAATTCTAAATTTAATGGTCCATCTTTTTGGAGTCCTGAAAGAAATGAAGTTTATGAATTTATGAGTAAACATTCTTTTGATGCTTCAAAGTCAAAAATAATTAAAAATAATAATTCTATTTATGTAACCAATATAGTTAGCTCAATAGTTAATGATAATATAATTTTAAATACCAAATTAGAATTTAAAACCATCGATGATGTAGGATTATTCATTAATACTTTAATAATGGATAATTGCTATGATAATTATTATAAAATGATTCAAGAAATATTTAAAAATTATATTATTTTAGATGATGAAGATATCGAAATATATAATGGTTTAACAAGACATAAAAATAGACAATTAATAAGTTAGTAAATTGCATACCAATCATGGTGATGTAAAGTAAATGTTGGAAAAAAATAAGAGAAAATACAAGTTATATAAATTAAATTTGTATTTTTTTTAATTTCTTTTAGAAAGAAAATAATCAAGACGATAATTATCTTTTAAAGAGAAAGAAGAATTATCAATGGA
>CANQBF010000048.1 GCA_947588895.1 uncultured Bacilli bacterium
GAATATGGGCTACTAATGTTTTAAAAGATTATATTATTAAAGGTTTTAAAATAGATGTAGAAAGAATGAAAAATGGGCCAAAATTTGGTAAAGACTATTATGAAGAATTACTTGAAACAATTAAAGAAATTAGATTAAGCGAACGAAGGCTTTATCAAAAAATTACCGACTTATTTGAAAGTACAAGTATAGATTATAATAAAAATTCCGAAGAAGCCTACACATTTTTTAAAATTGTTCAAAATAAACTCCATTATGCCATATCTGGTCACACTGCAGCAGAACTTATATATGAAAGAGTAGATGCTAATAAAGAACATCTTGGACTTACTAATTGGAAAAATTCTCCAAATGGCAAAATTATGAAGTATGATATAAGTATTGCTAAAAATTATTTAAACGAACAAGAAATAAAAAAATTAGAAAGTTTGACAACTTTATTTTTAGATTATGCCGAAGATATGGCAAACGAACACAATCTAATGACAATGCAAAAATGGATTGATGCAACATTTATTATTTACCCATATAAAGATTCAAGTAATAAAATAAATGAGTTTACAAAAGATAAAGCAATCTTTAATGCTATAAGAATCAAATGGAAAAAAGAAAATAATATACATTAACACCGATATAAATTCTCTACCATTGATATGTTTCCTGTTAAAATTAACTTTTACCATATATAATGTTGGTATGAAAGGAGCAAGAAATATGAATCAAGAAAAAATAGGAAAATTTATTGCAACTTGTAGAAAAGATAAAAAAATTACTCAACAAGAATTAGCTAAAAGATTAGGTGTATCTGACCGTACTATTGGAAATTGGGAAAATGGTAGAAATATGCCTGATCTATCATTATTTAAACCTTTATGTAAAGAATTAGATATTACCTTAAATGATTTGATGAGTGGAGAAAAAGTTCAAGAAACCGAATATCAAGGAAAATTTGAGGAAAATATTGTAAATACTATTGCTTATTCTACTAAAAAAATAACTAAATATAATCAAGTTATTTCTCTAATTTTAATCATATTTGGATTATTTGTTTCTATATCAGCAATAATGATTTTTCCTAGTGAGAGTAGTTGGAGTTCTATTTATTCAGTATTTGGTATAATGATATTTATGATTGGTATTGCAAGAATTTTAAATCCAATTAAATGGTATAAACGATTAGTATTTAGTATATTAATTTTTACTTTTTCAATAGGAATATTATTATTTACCGATTACTTAAATGTAAAATTTAATGATGAAGCTCCAATGTTTAGGATTACTACAAAATATATTAGAAATGTAATTTATTATGATACATTATTTTATGATGTTTATAGGTGTAATTTTGATACTGAAAATGAATACTGGGTAGTAGAAAAGAATAGTAAAAAAACAAATATTGATTTAATGAATTATTGTCAAAAATAAAGAAAAATCACAAAATTTATTTAAGGCTAATTAATGTAATTAAAATGATAAACTTTTTTTGATTTCTTAAAACAAAAACATTGTTCAATAAATGTTTATATTGTATAATTTTATTATCAAGGGAGGTTTTGAAATGAATCAAGATAAAATGCATTTAATTAACAAAATATTCAATAATGAAACAATAAGAACTGTTTGGGATAAAGAAAGTGAAAAATATTTTATCAGTGTTGTAGACTTAGTAGGGATTATATCAGAAAGTAAAGATAAACAAGCATACTGGCGAAAGTTGAAACAACGATTAAGAGAAGAAGGAAATGAAACCATGACAAATTGTCACACTTTGAAACTTAAAGCCCAAGATGGAAAATATCGTTTAACTGATGTTGTTGATATCGAAGGAATGTTTAGAATAATTGAATCAATTCCGAGTAAAAATGCAGAGCCAATAAAAAACAATGGTTAGCAAAATTAGGCAGTGAAAGAATTGATGAAATATTTGACCCATCAATTTCAGTACAAAGGTCAATAGATTTATACAGAGCAAAAGGTTATGAAGAAAAATGGATAACTAAAAGAATTCAAAGTATTCAAGATAGAAAAGAACTTACCGATGTATGGAAAGAAAATGGCATTACCGAAAGTAAAGAATTTGCTATATTAACTAATGAAATATATAAAACATGGTCTGGAATGACTGCGAAAGAATATAAAGAGTATAAAGGTCTTCGTAAAGAGTCACTTCGAGATAACATGGATAATATAGAAGTATCTTTAACTGATATAAGTGAAGAAGTAACAAAAAGATTAGCAAAGAAAACGAAACCTAAAGGATTAAAAGAAAATATAAAAGTTGCTCATGCAGGTGGCCAAGTTGCGAAAAATACAAGAGATGAAATTGAAAATCTACTCGGCGAATCTATTGTTACGAATAAAAACAAATTGAATTATCAATATATAGATGAAAAAGTTAAAATAGAAAATAAAAAAGAATTGTGATTTTGTAACAATTCTTTTTATATATTTTTTAATAATTTTTTCTCTAAAATAACAATTAATTTATATAATACAAAAGATATAATAGCTAAAATAATTATTCCACTCATAACTAAATTAAGATTAAATACTTGTTTACCATAAACAATTAAATATCCAATACCTTGCTTACTTACTAAAAATTCTCCCATTATGACACCAATCAGTGTTTGAGACACGCATAATTTTAAAGAAGAAATAATCGTTCTATAACTACTAGGAATAACAAGTTTAGTAAGTATTTGCCATTTAGTAGCATTAAAACTTTTAAATAATTTTAATTGATATTCATTAGTACCTAAAAATCCATTATAAATAGAAATAATATTAATTATTAAGTTAATAAGTAAAGCCATTAAAATAATACTTTTAACATTAGCACCACATATAATTATAATAAGAGGTCCTAAAGCTACTTTGGGTAAAGAATTAATCATTGTTAAAAATGGGTCAAATATTTTAGCTAAAAATGGACATTCATATAATATAAGAGCAATAATAAATCCTAAAGATAATCCCAATATAAAAGAAATTAATACTTCTTTTAAAGTAATATATATATGGATAAAAAAATTATTTGCTTTTATTAAATCTATAATTGTATTTACTATTCTTGATGGACTAGAATAGATAAAAGCACTTAAAATACCTGTATTTACTAATATTTCCCATAATACTAAAAAACTAATAATAATTAATAATTGAAAGAAGAAAATTTTTGCTTGTTCAATTTTAAATTTTAATAAATATTTTTTATGTTCAGTTGTCATTATTATCTAAATCCTTCCATATTAAATCAAAATATTTATTAAAATCTTTATCTTTTCTTCTTTCATATATTGAACTATTATTTTCTAAATTAATATTAATAATATTTTTAATTATAGCAGGTCTTTTTGATAGAATGATAACTTTATCGGAAAAAACAGTAGCTTCTTCAATATTATGAGTAACTAAGATAACTGTTTTCTTTTCTTTTTTAACAATTTTATAAACATCATCACTAATCATTAATCTTGATTGTTGATCTAAAGCACTAAATGGTTCATCTAATAGTAATATATCTGGATTAATAGCAAGAGTTCTAATAAGAGCTAATCGTTGTTTCATTCCCCCAGATAAACTACTTGGATAATTATTTTTAAAATCATCTAAATTATATAATTTTAATAAATAATCGACATAATTTAGTCTATCTTTAGTTAAATTATTTTGAATTTTTAGACCTAAGATAGCGTTTTCATAAATTGTTAAAAAGGGTAGTAAAGCATCACTTTGTAACATATAACCTATTTTTAAATCTTTATCTTTTTTGATAATACCTTTATCTAATTTATCAAGTCCTGAAATAATTGATAAAAGAGTAGATTTACCACACCCAGAAGGTCCAACTAAAGAAATAATTTCTCCTTTATTAATGGTTAAATTTATTTCTTTAATGGCTAATATTTCACCTTCTTTAGTGTGATAACTTTTAGATATATTATTAATTTCTAATAAGTTATTCATACATATTATTAACTAAATCTTTATAATTAACTTTTTCTTTTATCAAACCATTTTCTTTAAGTAAATCAGTTAAAGTATTAAAAAATTTTTCTTCAACAAATGGATTATCTAACCATACATCAGCTTCTTTATAACGATTAATCATTACACTTAAATCATCTAATGATGTATCACTAAATTGTTTTTGTATTATTTTAGCAATTTCATTACCATCATTATTTAAAGTATATGTTATACCTTTAGCAATAGCGTTACTAAATTTCTTTAATAAATCTTTATTTTTTTGAATATAACTTTTTCTAGCATAAAATGCTGTATATGGGAAATCATCAGAATAAGCACCAACACTTGTAACAACATAGCCATTTTTATTTTGTTCTAATTTTGATGCAAGCGGTTCAAAAAGATTAACGTAATCTCCCTCTCCACCAATAAATGCTCCGGATAATTCCGCAAATTCAACGGATTCATTAATCTTAACTTTAGATTTATCTATTCCTTCATTTTCTAAAGCTCTTAAAAAACTTAATCCTGGCATACCTGTACTTCTGCCAATTAAGATTTCTTTACCAATTAAATCAGTCCATTTAAAATCTTTACTATTTCTAGATATTATAAATTGGCCGTCTCTTTTAGTAAGTCCTGCAAAAACTTGTAAATAATCTTTTTCTTTACCTAAATAAACATATGTTGCAGATTCAGGACCAGCTAAACCTACTTCCGTATCATTCGATAAAACTGATGCTGCAACATTATCACTACCACTTACTAGCATTAAATCAATATTAATGCCTTCATCTTTAAAATAACCATTTTCTATAGCAACATAAAATGGTGTATAAAACACACTATGAGTAACCTCTGAAACTTTAATTGTTGTAAAATCATTATTTTTATTATCTTTCTTTAAAAATAAACCTAATATTAATGATATTACAACAATAAAGACTATAATAGTTAAACTTAATATAATTTTTTTCTTCACATAAACACTCCTTACATTGATAATATATTCAAATAATGTGTTTATGACAAAGAAAAAGTATTACTATCTTTTTCTAGTAATACCTTTATTTTCCATCATTGGATATCTTTCTTCAACAGGACATAAGTCTTCTTCAGACATTTGGTCATTTTCGTTAAAGAAATTATTACCATTTTCAACTGAACCTAATTTATCTTTTGCTTCATAACCATTACCCCAGAAATTAGAAGCAGTAGTAGCTATACCACCTTCAACTAAGCAGTCGATAACAGCCATAGCTTCTTCATGGCCTTCTAATAAATCATTTAATGACATATTACCATATATTTTATAATCTCCACGATTATATACTTCAAATTGTCCGGGTCTTATTAATTGCTCATAAACATTGTTGCTATATCCTTCAATCCATTTTTTACTATAAGTTCTATTAACTAATACATTAGTAACAAAATAAGTATCTATATAACTATGATGTGTTGCTTCACATAACATACATTTAATAATTATTTCTAATTCATCTTCATCAATATTCCATCTATTATATATATAATTTAATTTCCAATCTAATGGTAAATCAAATAATTTATAAAATAACGAATTAATAACTAAAATATAACAAGTACCTGCCTTATCATTTAAATATTCTTGTAAATAAATATCTGATTCCTCTGATGCCATACCTAAACTTAAATTATATTTTTGTAAGAAAGATGTTTCTAATTGATTTAATTCTTCATTATTTAAAACACATGATAATATTTCTTCAATACTTTGATATGGATTGGTAGTAGGATTTTCATTAATTGAATCTGCAAACATTGCAGTTAATAAATAAATATCTGTAGTAGTTAAGTTATATAAATTACATATATAATCCAATTTATATTGTTTATCAATACCATCATTTATAATATCATATATATATTTAGTAACATTTTTAATATATCTTGGATTAGAATTGATTAAGAATTCTTCACCTAAAATATTGGCCATATTTTCTAAATGTTTTAAATTAATATCTATTTCACTAATTGCTTCATCTCTTAAAGATTGCTCTTCTTCTGATTCACTATTTAATTCCTCATTTGTAACTTGAGAGTCATTATCATTATTATTGTTATAATCCGTAGTTATATTATAATCAATTTCATTATTATTCTCGTTTGCCATATAAGAATGTAAAATTTCAGCTTCATTTTTGAATAAGTTTGGTTTATCACTTGTATCATAAGTTATATACCATTTTGGTTTAAAATTTTTCTTTTCATTCTTGTTATCTTTTTGACCATTAGATAAGCCAACTAATCCTGAAATAGATGTTCCCGCAATAACGGAAGCAACAATAAAACTCAATAATCTTCTTATGGCTGCATTTTGAATTTTTTTCATTATCAAACACCCCTCATCTAATAACTTAATATTTTACTAGATTATTATACTATTTGTCAAGTCTTTTGAATCAATTGTTAAAAAGTACAAATGATTGACAAGTATTTACTCTTTATATTTCATTATTTACATTTTTTGCTAATTTTAATAAAAACAATTGATTTCAAGCAAATGGTATGATAAACTTATTTTGTGCCTTAGCCCGTTGGTGAAGTGGCTCAACACACTGCGTTCTCAGCGCAGCATTCACGGGTTCGAACCCCGTACGGGTTACCAAGATAATAAAGTCTAATTTTTGAAATGCACCCTTTAGGGTAGACATTCAAAAAAGGACTAATTTTATGATAGAATACACTTCCGAAAGGAGGTGT
>CANQBF010000049.1 GCA_947588895.1 uncultured Bacilli bacterium
AATTAAATATCCAATTGTCTCTTTATTTATTTTTTTAAGAGTTTTAAGTGAATTTTCAAATGTATATTTTGATTTAATTTCTTCTTTAGTTACTTCTTCTTCCATCTCAACATCATTATCAGTTAATTCTAATTCTTCACTTACTACTGGTATATTATTTTCTTCATCATTTGGTTCACTAGATGATGCATATGACTCATTAATTAATGTACTATTTAATCTATCAACACTTATTTTTTCAATATAATCATAAGCTTTTACAATTAATAAACAAACTACACATACATAAATACATAAAACAGATACTAATTTTAAATTATTAAATGTTAATTGCTTAAATAAATTATTTTTTAAAAATGAATTTGAATAAATTATTCTAAATTCACAAGTATAATCTTCTCTACATTTATTACTTAGATCTTTTAACCATTCAAAATTATTAAAAATAAAGTTTCCTTTATCATATCCTTGATGTAAGAATATAATTACATTTCTTGATTCATCATTTTTAACTAAATTAACAATTGATTCAATTAATTCTTTAGAATATACATATATATGTATAGCTTTTAAATTATAATTTATTTTTAAGAACTCTTCTAAATCTTTAATAAGTCCATCATATTCTTTTTTTATTTTAATTACTTTTTTATAATATAATGTATCAATATCAAATGAATCTTGTTGACTTAAAAAATCAAATGATACTTCATCTTTTATTGTTTTAATTACATTAATATTTTTATTTTGAAATTTTTTTAATATACCACTAGGCATATAATAACAGTAAATATTTTTAATATTTGTATTTAAAAATAAATCATAATCATTTATATCAAGAGTAGATGAAAAAGATAAAACTATATTTTCTATATTAAATTTTTCTATATAAGGAATTATATATTTAAAAGTCATTAATTTCATTATTTGAATAGTTTTTATACTATTAGTTTTATCAATATTTTCTATAGTTTTAGATATATTTTTAAAATTTTTTTTATATTTTTTAAATGTATAATAAAGAGAATCTTTATATAAACTATTTTTATTAACAAAAACTTTTTCATCATTATTAATAGTTCTATAATTAAAGATTAATGTATTATTAGATATAGTTAATACTACATATTCTTTCATATCTTCTCCTTATCATATATTATAATCATAGCACAATTTTAATTAAAAAAAAATATGAATTATTCAATTTCATATTTACTTATCATATCATTTAACACTTTATAGTTAATTAATTTTAATTCACTGCTTACTGCTTCAACAGCTTGACCATTTTTAATATAAATTAATATTGGAGCATTAACTATTTCATAACTAACATTAGGAAATTTATTTTTTAATAAATCTATATAACTATCTTTAAAATTAGTAACATCCATATAAACTATTTTATCAGTCAAATTATTTTTCTTTATTTCTTTATATAATTTCTTTTCCATTTTATATATTTCTTTTGAGTTAGTATAACTTACATATAATATTGCTTCATTTAGTTCATCTAATGCAAAATTTAAATCATAATCATTAATTTGATTTATATTTTTATTAGAAAAAATAGACTCACTTATTTGTTTGTTTCTAATATCTAAATATAGACTCCTTAATAATAATGTTAATATAATTATAATTACTGATGTAATTAAAACAATATAATAATTATTACTTTTAATTTTTTTAAATATTTTATTCATAAGCATTCACTAACCCTTCAATATAATAATATTTTATCACATTTTTAATTATTAATATATACAAAAAGAAAGATTAATTTTCATAATCTTTCTATTTTTTCTTTAAACTTTGTGTATATTCAGAAACACCATCAAATTTATTATTACTACTATTATTATTTACATATAATGAATTTCTACCACGAATTTCATTTAAGAAGGAGCTTTCACAATTAAAGAATTTTCCATCCTGTTCTGTACATCCTTTTAAAGTGTTATTTAAGTATCCTCCTTGAGCTTCCATTTGTGTATTATAAGTTCTAATATTTTTAATACTTTGTGGTGTCAAGTCAAAACTATATTCTAAATATTTATTAGTAGTCATTGATGAAGATGATTTTTGTATTTCATTAGTTGCTATTTTACCTACTTCTGTTTGCCAGTTAGAATTAGAGTTCTTTGATAAATCATTAGGGAATAGATTTGATAAATCTACATTTCTATACATTAAATTTCCACCCCTATTTATCTCACTAGCATTATTATCAGGTGAAACTTTAGGAACTTTAACATCTATATGACAAGTGAATGTTGTAAAATCTGTAGATGTTATGTATTTATTAAATGAATCCATTGGCTTATTTCTAAAATAAGTAGCCATATTTTTAATTGTTTGTGTTACATTACATCTTGTAATTTGTTCATTTATTTTTGTACAGCCTTTTGTTTCAGTATATTTATTGTAAGCATTTTTAGATAATGGGAATGCATAATCCTCTAAGTCAGCAAAATCACCTGAGTTATCATTAATTTTATCTCTAATTTTTCCAGTATAAGCTTGCGCTTGAAATTTACTATCGTTATAAAAATCCATTTGTATTGAAGTTTCAAATTTTGCATAATTATTACCAGGTATTCTTGTATTATAAATAGAATTTAAACGAGATGGTACTGACATATTTCCTAACCATTCCCTAATAGTTTTTTCACTACTATTGCCAAATCCAGTATATGAATAATTTGCATCTTGAGATGCAGTTTTATCATAATTTAAACAATTAGTACAATAAGTTATTTTTATTGATTCATTATTTTTTGGCAAATTTTTTGTCATTTTTATATCTGAACCACTTGTACCCACTGTATAAGGCTCACCTGTTGTTTGAGTTCTATTATAATATTCTGCTCCACCTACATAAGTTATTTCATTTGTTGTTGTATTAGTAAGACCATAATTATGTTCCTTATTATATAAATTATTTAAAAGTTGATATAAATTACCAATTTTATCATCTTTTGGTTGTCTTACAGGAATACTATTATAGAAGTTACAATTATATAAGTCATATATTACTTGATTTATATTTTCATCTCTTCCATTTTCTGTTTTTGCTTTAGCAAATAATACTCTTAGTAGGTCTTTTATATTATTTATAGTTTGTTGTTCTTTTATATTATTTCCAGGGTCTAAAGCTTTATCTATTTCTGATGCAGTTAATCCATATATTTTTTCCCAATCTACTGCTGTTGGAAAACTCTTATCAAAATATATTTCAGATACACAATTTCTTTTTTCTTCTATAATACTAGAAATTTTATAATTTTTATTCTCTGCGAGTCCACCAGGTTTTATATCATAAACAAAGTATCTTCCTGAATCAACAGTTAATTTATCTGCTAAATAATAATTTACTTCATCACTACAATATACTCTACATAAATTTGTATTTACTTTAAAGTAATCGCTATAATCATAATATGATTTGTTTGTTTCAGAATACATATTAACAATACATTTTAAAGATGGATCTCTTACATATCCAGTATATGCTGTATTATCTTTATCTTGACATTTAGGAGTCTTAACTTTTGTATCATAATCAGTACAAGTACCTGAACAATTAATAGATGCATTAAATTCAGCTGTTGCTTGATCTTTTGTATCAGTTGTACTACTAGATTGTCCAGAGCCACCCTCTACACCAAGAAGTGCATACAAGAATTGATTACCAGATATATTACCACAAGCAATATATTTTTTAACACTTCCACCTTTTTTAGTTTTATTATATGTTACTGTAATTCTATAATTTCTATATCTTGATTGATTTTCCCAAGTACAAGCTGAAAAATATTTTGTTTTTACTTTTATTTGACCTTTACTTGCATCATATATTTTATCATTATCATAAACTGTAATTGGTTCACAATCACCAGAACTATTAACAATACAAAATTCTGTCTTTACACTACAATATTGAAGGATATGATTTCTATCTGCGTCAGATAAACCTTTATATTTTCTCTTATCTTCACTCAATTTACTATCTTTCTCTATTTCATTACAATCATATTCTACTCTTGTAGTATTAGTTACTGTTCTATCAAAAGTTAAAACTACTGTAGTTTCTTTTTCATCTGTTTCAACATTTACATCATTTGGTCTTGTATTTACTTCATTTCCAAATAATTCATCTAAATGTTGTTGCATATATTTATTACCAAATACAGTATTAAAGAATAAAGCAAATGCTTGTTTATAAACTCTTGATGAACCACAAACCAAACTTAACATATCATTTGTATTTGTACAAGTTATTTCACTAAATAATGATTCTGCTTGTCTTACATCTATATAATCTCTAGATTTAAGACTATTCATATATTTACTCCAAATATATCCTTCAGTCTTTACATATAAGTTTTCTGTACCACTTCTAAATGCTACATTTGGTATACAGCTATCACCGTCACCTACGTAAGTAGAAATACCTACACCATCAAATCCACTCTCATCATTTTTTGAGTGAGCGCCCCAAAGTCTCATAGCAAGTTCTATTGCTTTAGCACCAATATTTGCATTATTTTTTCTATTATGATATTCTGCTTCAATTAAAATATTAGCATAACCACAATCTACTGTACTATAACTATTTTTACAGTTAGTTGCATCAAATGTATTATCAACTTCATAATTATTACTACTATTATTAAAGCCTTTAGATGGATTTACACAATAAGCAGGTTTACCATTAACTTCAAAACTAGGTGTATTTACCCCAATTGTTTTATTTGTATAAACACAATTGTATTCTTTACAATCTAAATTATAAGAATAGTTTTCAACATGGCATAAATAAAAGTAAGCATCTGGAATTATTTTTGCTAAATCTTCTGCACACTTTGCTACAGCATTATCTTTTAGTTTTTGTTCACTTACTTTGGCTTTTTCTCGTTCAGTATATTCTACATCATATGGTTCTTCATATTCACATCTATTATTACTTTCACTATAAGTCATTTTATCAGGACATTTTATACATTTGTTTGTCCCATTCCAAGTATATCCCGTTTTACATCTTTCATAACAGTAACCATCATTTCCTTGTCTATATCGAGACTCACAAATATAATTACCATAAGTGTAATAAGTTCCAGTACAACCTTTTGATGTTCGAGTACAGCCAGCATGTCTTCCACATTCACTACTACCAGCATTATTAAAATTAGAACAACTATGACTAATCGCTGGTCTAACTTTACTATGAGCTGTTAAGCTATAAACGTCTGCTGTTTGATAAGCTTTTGCAGTTAATGAAACACTTGCAGAAATCCTATAATCATTGGAGTTTTCACCACCGCAATAATAATACTTTACTGTAATACTTCCTTTTCCAGAAGAATCAGTAATTTGAGTAAAATGTCCTCTTCTCAATTCTGTTTTGACTCTATGATAAGTGTCTCCTTGATACACGTTATAAAATTCCCCATCCCAAGTTGGAGTACAAATACTAGCAACTGTATTAAAACCATTTGATCTAGCACAAGATGTTTTATTAATAGTAGTACATATACTATTATTAAAAACAGCTTTACTAACAGGAGCAAATGAGAAAATTAGAGAAATTGTAATTAATAATTTTAAAATATTTTTTTTCATATTACTTCTCTCTTTCTTTCTTTTTATATTTTATAATTTTTACTATATATATGATTGAAATTATTACTAATGGGATTAATACATATATTCCATATTCTATTATTATTCTAAATATTTTATTTGTCGTTAATTCTTTCTCTTTTATTTCTCTATCATATTTTTCTAGTGTTTCATTAAATTCACTTTCATCCATATTTTCTGTTGCATTTGTATATGTTTGACATAATTCATGATCAGGATATTTTTCACAATATCCTGATCTTAAATATCTATTTGCTCTTGGAACTGTATATCTAAGTGTTTTTAATAGTTCATTTGGGCAAGCACTATTTTCTCCACCATATACTTCTATTGTATATGTTTCTTCTTCTAAATCCGAATAACATCCTACTCCATATATACCTACTTCATCATAATTTCTTCCTTCTAATTTATCTCCATTTTTATCTGTAGCTATTATTTTTATATCATCTCTAATTGGTGTTATTGATAAGAAATATGAATATATATCTTCTGTTTCTTCATCTGCATATTGTGATGTTACTCTAGTATCTTCAGTAAACTCTACTTTCACTCCTACTGCCCATTCATTTAATTCTTCATCATAACATAATGCTTTTACATTTATTACTAATAGTGATGAAAATACTACTAACACTAACTTAATCATTTTTTTCATTCTTTTCACCTACTTATACTCTAAATAAAATTATATCAAATAAAAAATAAAAAAGAAAGATTTTCACTAATCTTTCTTTAATTACTATTATTATTGTTTTGAGTAAATTTTGAAATTCCATTAAATTTATTATATGGACTAGTATTATCTACATAAATAGAATTTCCACTTTCAATCTCTGTTATAAATCTACTTTGACAATTAAAGTATTTTCCATCAGTTAAAGTACAATTTGTTAAACTATTATCTAAATATCCTCCTTGACTTTCTTTCATTGTATTATATTCTCTAATATTT
>CANQBF010000050.1 GCA_947588895.1 uncultured Bacilli bacterium
AACACCTCCTTTCGGAAGTGTATTCTATCATAAAATTAGTCCTTTTTTGAATGTCTACCCTAAAGGGTGCATTTCATTACATAGACTAATTAGGTAAAATTAAAGTTTGACCAATACTTAAAGTATTATTTTTTAAATTATTTAATTCTTTTATTTTATCTACTGTTGTATTATAAGTTCTAGCTATACTATATAGTGTATCGCCACTTTTAACTGTATATGTTAATTTATTATTACTTGAATCAGGTATTTTTAACACTTGACCTATTGATAATGTATTACTACTTAAATTATTTAAAGCTTTTAAGTCATTTACAGATACGCCAAATTTACTAGCAATACCATATAATGTATCACCTTTCATGACAGTATATGTTTTAGCTTTTTCAGTACTTGATGATGAAATAATTAATTTTTGACCAATACTTAAATTATTACTTGTTAAATTATTTAAACTTTTTAAATCATCAACTGATATACCAAATTTCTTTGCTATACCATACAATGTATCACCACTTTTTACTATATAAACTTCATTTTCTTCAGTAGTAGTATCATCTTTCTTTTTAGGTATATATAAATTTTGACCAATTGATAAAGCATTACTTGTTAAATTATTAGCACTCTTTAATTCATCAACTGATATTCCAAATCTTCTTGCTATACCCCACAATGTATCACCACTTTTAACTTGGTAATAATCTTCACCTAAAGATACAGGTTTATATGAGACACCAATATATTCTGTTATAGCTTTAACTACTGCTTCAGCATATTGCTCCCAATTATTTTTAAGTTGACTTACATCATCACCAGTAGAATCTAAAAAACCATATTCTACTAGTACTGATTCATTATTTGGAGTATCTCTTAAAATATAATAATAATCTTTAGATGGATTACTAGGTAGTCTCCTTTGATAATATTTTCGAACATTTTGACCTGTTTTTTCAATTTCACTAGTTATTTTTCTAGATAATGCATCACTATTTCTTAAAGAATAGATAATTTCAAAACCATCACCGCCACCAGCATTAATATGGTTGGAAACTAAAATGACATCACTTCCATTACCATAAAAACTTTGGGCTCTTTTGGGTCTTACATTTGAATCTAAAGTTTCATCAGTTGTTCTAGTCATTTGTGAATCGACTCCCAGTTCATCAAATCTTTTTTTCATATATTGACTTATTTTTAAAGTTAAATCTTTTTCCACAATACCATTACCACTGGCACCTGGATCTTCACCACCATGTCCAGCATCAATTACAACCTTCTTTGTAGCTCTTTCATCCATTATGAATCACCTATTATAAGGTATGAAAAGTTATTAATTTAGTGAATTATTATAACAAGAAAAATGCAAGAAATGATATTAATATCTTTTTTGCTTTCTTTTTAGTAAACTTGCATTATTAGGAATATGCATCTTTTACAGATTTTATATTTTCAACTAAAATTAATCCTTAATTTCATAATTCATAACTATTTTAATAGATTCAAATAAATTCTTTTTATATAAAGCTATTGCACTTTCATTGCCATTGCAAACCTTTAATTCAATATATTTTGCTTCTTTTTCTTTGGACCATTCTTGAAACTTTTTTATAAGACTAGTTCCTATCCCCTTGTTTCGATATTTTTCTTCAACAAACATCGCATCAAGTTCAGTAACTTTATCTAAATATGCATCTCCATTGTCTTCTACAAAACCATAAATATAACCAACATATCTATCTTTAACTTTAGCAAAATATAAAAATTGATTAGCTGAATTATAAAAATTTTCATAAAAAGAATTAACAATGCATTTTTCATTAATATTATTATCATACTTTTTTTCATCATTTATTAATTGAGTTAAAAATTTATTAGCTATTTTAATATTATCATTTGTTGCCTTTATCAATTCAAAATTCATATTTTTTTATCACCTCTTTATAGTATTTCTTGCCATTTATAAGGTATGAAAAGTTATTAATTTAATTTTTATATAAAAACAATAAATCACATATAATTAATTTGTGATTTATTGCTAAGCAAATTCATTAAATTCAAAATATTATAATCCAATTTGTGATACACCATACTCAGCTTGAGCTTGAGTAAATCCTTCGAACTTTAATTGATTAATTAAACTATCATGGGAAAATGCCATTAATTCTATATATTCTTTTGCTTTTTTTGCGGCTTGAGCATTCCA
Source organism: uncultured Bacilli bacterium (assembly GCA_947588895.1). Classification (GTDB taxonomy): domain Bacteria; phylum Bacillota_I; class Bacilli_A; order RF39; family UBA660; genus SIG200. Next base: position 2,204 of record CANQBF010000050.1, read on the forward strand.
GTCTGCTCCACAATTATCAACCCCATATGTTGCCTGTGAACTAGTAAATTTTTCAAATTCTAATTGCTTTTTTAATCCACTATATGAAAACGCCATAGTATTTAAATAATTTTTTGCTTTCTTTAAAGATTGTTCATTCCAATTAGCACCACAATTATCTGCACCATAAGTCGAATCTTCTTTGGAAAAACCTTCAAATATTAATTGATCAATTAATCCATCATGAGAAAATGCCATTACTCTTAAATATTCTTTTGCTTTTCTTAAAGCTTGTTGTTGACTCATTGTAACAGAACTTTCACTTGAAGTTTCATTATTAGAAACATTACTATTAGAAGAATTATTATTGTTTGTAGAATTATTTGAATTACTATTTGAATTTGTTGAATTATTACTAGAAGTAGAAGAATTTTTATTTTACGAACTATTTATTTTATTAGTATTATCTTGTTTATTATTTTCATCATTTTTATTGAAATCTTCGTCATCTGAAGCTACATCATTATCATTTTTTTCAACATTTGAACTATTTTCGTTTTGACTATTACTATTTAATTCATTATATTTATCAAATGTACTTGATTCAACATCATCAAAACATCCAGTTAATAAAAATACAGAAAATATCGTTAAAACAAATACCTTAATTATATTAAACTTATTCTTTTTCATTTTACTCACACCTTTAACTAATTGTAATTATACTATAAAAATTATAACTTTGATACAATTTAGTATTCATTTTTAATTTTGAATACAAATCTTTATTTTTGAAATAATACTTTAACTAATCTTAAAAATTTATATTTAACAAACTATTGTTATTATACGATTAACTATATTTTCTATTTAATTTAAACTAACGTAATGCCATTACATAGATTTGACAAGGATTATTTTCATCCCATAAAGTTGGTAAAACTTCAAATTCTTTAAATCCTAAACTTATATAAAATTTATTAGTTTTATCATATTCTTCATATTTTCCCATTTGAACAGTTTTAACTTGGATAAAAGAGTATCCATTTGCTAGTGCTACTTTCTTTGCTTCTTCAAACAAACTTCTTCCGATACCACGACGTTGATATTCCTTTAATACACCCATAACATATAATTCTATTGTATCCTTTCCTGATTCTTTTAAATAAAGAAATCCTATGGGAGTAGAATCTTCTAATGCAGCAAAAAATAATTGATCAGCACTATTTTCAATATAATTTTCTCTTGCCTCAGGAATTTCAAACCAATCTGTTAATGACTCAAGAATATTTCTCGTAATTTTTTGTTTTTCATTTTTATCAAATATTTGCTTAATTGTCATATTTTCACCTCTTTTTTATCATTTTTTCAATAAATTGTAGTAGAAATCAAGGCTTTTTATATATGCTTTTCACTACAATTTACAACTTGAAATTCAATTTTGTTATTATTGTTTTAAATTGGTTTATCATAATAATAATTTATTGCATTTCAATTTCTTTTTTATTTACACAATCATTAGCTTTATCCTTATGCTTACTATATTACTAGTAGTCGTAGTTACTAAACTAATTAACTATTTTAATTTATCATTAACATACTAAATATAATTCTTTTTATTCCATGTTTAATAGTTTTATAAATGATTGAAGATATTCAGGTATGTGATTTCTATCTATTTTATTTAAAAATTTTATTATATCTTTTGAGTTATATATTTTCTCTTTTATAGATATATCCCAATATATTAGTAAAATTTTTCTAACTATTTCTCTTAATATGTTTTCATCATTTTTAGTTATTTCTTTTGGATTATTTCCATGAATATAAAAACTCCGTTTTATATAATAATCTTTTAGAATTCTTTCCTTTTCAAATGTACCATTTTTGTCTAAAAATAAAATCTTACTTCCATATTTTGCTATATTTTCTTTTATTTTTTTATTATATAAATTAAATAATGCTTCTAATGCAGATTCAAGCAATATAAATCTAATATTTATATTATTTGGTATAAATGAAAAATTGTAAAAATTTAAAGCTCTTTCAAATCTTGTGTTTTTTTCTTCTAACTTATTTAAATTAATATCAGAAATAGAATAATTTAATCTTTTTTCAACTATACTTTTTAATTTATCATCATAATCTCTAATATTGAAAGTTAGACAATTTAAACTATAATATCCAATCTTCGTATTATATTTTTTATTTTCATCATATATTTCAACAATAAAAGCTGGTAGAGATATTGCAACATTTGTTAATAACCTCAATTTTTTTTCTAAAAAAAATACTTTGCTAATCATTTGAGATAAATAATACTTTTGTAATAGATACTTATTGTTGTAAATATTTTCATCAACATCTAACTCAAAATAATCTACATTTTCAAAATATTCGTAATAGCAATCTTTACTGCCTTTAATATTATAAGATGCGTTAATTAATTCATTAGTTGCCCAAAAAAAGTCTTTTTCTATAATTTTAGAAATTAGTTCATCATTATATTGTTGTGTTTTTTGAAAATAACCATCTATATTATAGTTTTCCATAGGTATTAAACCCTTTATTAGTATTTTATTTTTATAATAAGTTTTCATTTTACAATCACCAACATTATTCTATCATGCTATTTAAATAATTTGCAAACTTACCTTAAAGACTAATTGTACGCTATTTCCATATTTTAATCTCATAATACATGTCCGGACCTGGCAATAGCTAATCTGTAACTACTCTTCAATTATTTTTATTTTATCAATATCTCTTATATATATTTGTTTCCATTGTCCCAAAAATAAAACTGAAATACTTTCAATCTTATCTTCAACAGAATCGAACAATTTAATATCTACTTGACCGACATAAACATTATAATTTTTTAATTTAATACAACAAATTTTACCAAGAAAGTAATCTATTTTACTTTTATCAAAGATATTTCCTTCTTTAAGGTAAAATATTTCTCCGAATCCAGTTGTAATATAATCTTTAATATCATATAAATTACTATTTAGCATTTTATAAGACCTAACGTTTGTAGGTTTTACATAAGCTTTAGTAATATTATTAGCATATTTACTATACATGCAATTAGAATGTATATATTTATAATTTTTAACTTTACTATATTCATGATATTCTTCTTTTAACAAATGATATAATTCCTTAAAATTAGAAAAAGCCACTTGTTTATTTTCATCAATTATACACATACAATTATCCGCTTCGTTGTGATAATAACATAAGTGTTGATATAGTTCTATTTTATTTACGTTTCTTGAAAAATCAAATGGTTCTATTTTCATTTACTTCACCTCTATTTCATTTCAATTTCTTTTTTATTTACATATTCATAATTTAATGCATTATTATTAGTAACTACACTTTCTCCAATTTCATTTTCTAAATTTTTTCTTGCATTACCAGCAATCTTTCCACCACGTCTTGCTACTTCAATATTTTCGTTTAAACCTTTGGGATTTTTCTTTTTAGCAATTTCTCTAGTTGCTAATTCGCCTAAATCAGCTAGTGTTACTTCAATATCACTCATATTATCTCTTAAAGATTCTTTTCTAAGTCCTTTAAATGATTTATATTCTTTTGCTAAGTCTATTGCTCTTTGAGCTGAAATTGATGGGTCGAATATTTCATCAATTCTTTCACTACCTAATTTTGCTAACCATTGTTTAATAGGTTCAGCATTTTTACTCGGAATTGATTCAATAATTCTAAACATTCCTTCGATATCAACAACATCAGTATTATAATATTTCCCATCATTAGCTTTTAATTTCAGTTGGTTACAATTTGTAACCGACTCATTTCCTTCTTGTTTTAATCTATGTTTTAAAACTTTCCAATAATTTCTTCCATCTTTACTTTCTGAAATAATACTAACTATATCTACAACACTTATAAAGTATTTTTCACTTTCTTTATCCTACACAGTTCTAATTGTTTCATTGTTAAATATTTTGTTTACTAAATGCATTTTTATCTTGATTCATTTTAAATTAACCACCCTTTCATCTTAATTATAACAATCATACATTTTTACAGCAATATTTATGTTTATTTACAAAAAAATTGATTTATAATCTTCTTTGATATAATTTATCCTAGAAATTTACAAATCAAAATTTGTTAATATTATAATATTTTATTCCTATCAAAAAATACAACATGAAATTAATATATAAAAAATTAGTATTAAAAAATATTTTGAATATGATAATTTAATTATAAAAATGTACCACCACCGGAAAGATTTTATGTGGTTAGGCATTCATTTTTCCTTGATTTTACTGCATTTAATTTTTCTAAAAAATACTATAG
>CANQBF010000051.1 GCA_947588895.1 uncultured Bacilli bacterium
TGCAAATGTTACTCCAAATAACATTAGCATTACGGCACTTATCATTACTGCTATTGTTATTTTCTTTTTATCTTTCACTTAACTCCACCTTACTCCTTCTATCATAAAACAAGTATAAACTATTAAATTAAATTATTCAAGATATAACCAATAATATTTATATTAAATTAAAATAGAATCTACTATTTCTAGCAGATTCTATTTTTATTCTTCACTTATACTTTTATATTGACATATAGCTTCATTTACTTGATTCATACCTGTTTTATTTGTTTCTTTAATATTTATAGTAATAACTAAATTATCACTTACACCAATATTTTGATTAATATAATCGATATCATCTAAAATATTATTTGATTTACCATTTAAGTGATATGTTATTTCATAAGATTTATTTTCTTTTAAATTATTTTTTAAAGACTTTGGTATTAACATTGTTTTAGGAAAATGACTTTGATATTCATCTACAACAATATAAGAATAATTTTCTATTTCGCTTTGATAATCATTTAATAAATTAACAATATTATATGTTTTAGTAAAAGTACAATCATAATTATATTTAATATTATTTAAATTATCATCACTTCTAGTAACACAAACATCATTATTTAAACTTAAATCATTACCAATATAAATATCATTATTATATTTATTATTTCTACTTAAATGATGACAATTAACAACTTTAATATCATTTTTAATATATACTCTACTAGCTTTAGTATTTAAAAGTTCACTACCACCATCTTCATAAACTTCTTCTAATTTTAAATTATCTATTAAGTTATCAATAATATCTTCATTATTTTTTAACATTAAATCTAATTCTTTATAACTATTATTACCTTCTTTTATTTTAATATCATCAATGCATTTAGTATATATTTTTCTTCCATCACTTAAAGTATAATATAATTTATAATTATTTTGACAATTATTATTTTGTTTTACTTTAAGTGAATAATTATAATATACTGTACTAGTTTGACTACGACTTAGTCTTCCAATTATACCAAGTGTTAAACCAATAGACATTCCTATAATAAACACTATTGATAATATAATATACTTATAATAATTTTTATTCTTTTTCTTTTCTATAACTTCTTTATTATTTATTTTTTCTTCAACTATTATTTCTTTTTTAATATTATTTTTCTTTCTTACATTAGTTGTAGTATTCTTCTTTTTAACTGGAGTTTTCTTTTTACTTTTAGTATTAGTATTTTTCTTAGTATTAGCCATTTTTACCTCTTTTCATTTACTTTGTTTTATACATTTTTATAATATCTTTAATTGATAACTTAGTACCATAATTTAAAATAGCATTTGAATATATTTTAATAGCTATTTTAGCAATTACAAAAATAGTTATAATTAATATTATTAAAGATATAATAACATCCATTGGTTTACTTAATCCCATCATAACTCTAAATGGCATACAAAATGGTGATGATATTGGTAACATTGAGGCAAAAACATTAAGTTCACTATTAGGATTCATCATTGTAAAATATGATAAATAAAAACCAATAATACAAATAATTGCCACCGGTCCATTAGCAGATTGAATATCCTCTGGTTTACTTACTGTTGAACCCGTTAAAGCATAAATTAACGCATAAACTAAATAACCAAGTACAAAATAAATAATTGTAATTATACCTAAAGTAACTGTTATATTAGATAAATCTAATACTTGATTAAGTAATTCTTTAGAAAGACAAATATTTGCACAAATAAGTGCTGTACCGACAATTAAAATTAATTGTCCTAATCCCACTAAACCAATACCAAATGTTTTACCTAAAACAATATTTTTAGGTGACGTACTTGTAACTAAGGTTTCAATAATCTTTGATGTCTTTTCTGTTGTAATAGAACTTGATACTTGATATGCACAAAAATAAATGGCATAAAATAAAACACAAGACATAATCATCATAACAAATACATTACCATTTACATCTTCACTTATACTTTCTGCAGTAAAATTAAATGTTGGCATAATATGTTGTAATTCTTCATCAGTAAGTCCCAATTTATTAATTTCTTTACTTATATATATAGCATTAATATTATTTATTAAATCCTCTGGTGGTTCATAAAATAAAGACATTTCTTTAACAATATAATTAATATTAATTATACTATCATCTTTAGTTATTACTAAAGCACCATCATAATTTTCTTTATCTATTTCTTCTTTAACTTCATCAATATTTTTATTTTCAATAGTTAAATTATAATTATCATTATTTAATAATTCTAAACTACCTTCAAATAAATTATCATTATCAGTTATTAATAATTTTTGACTAAATGTTTCATCATCACTAAATGAGCTAATAATCTTTGGAACATTAAAACCAATAATAATAAATAATAAAATAATAATTGTTGATATAATGAAAGATTTTCTTTGAATCATATCTTTCATTGTAAACTGCATTATTGTAAATATATCTCTCATTATTCTCCCACCTTTTCTATAAATATATCATTTAATGTTGGTTTCATTATTTCAAACTTATTTACTTTTATCTTCTTTTTCATAACTTTATCTAATAATTTATGAGCTTCATCTTCATTATTTATTTTAATAACATATTCATTTTCTTTATGATTTTCAATTTTTAATTTCAATTCATCAATAATATCATTAATCTTTTCATTGACATGAATAACTACTCTATTAACAGGATAACTATCTTTAATTTCTTTTAAATTACCTTGGATCATTGTTTTACCTCTATTTAATATTAAAATATCAGTACAAAATTCTTCAATCGTAGCCATTTGATGAGCAGACATAATAATATATTTACCTTTTTTAACTAAATCAATAATAATATTTTTTATTATTTCTGTATTAACTGGGTCAAGTCCACTAAAAGGTTCATCTAATACAATTAATTCTGGGTCATGAATAATTGCGGTCATAAATTGAATTTTTTGTTGATTACCCTTTGATAATTTTTCAGCATTCATATTTAAATATTCAGAAACTTTTAATTTATTTGCCCAAAAATTAATTTCTTCAATAGCATTTTCTTTACTCATTCCTTTTAATTTAGCAAAATATAAAAGTTGATTATAAACTTTAATTTTGGGATATATACCTCTTTCTTCCGGTAAATAACCAAAATTTACTTTTTCTCTAAATACTTCTTCATTATTCCAAGTAATTGTTCCACTATCTTTTTTAATAATTCCTAAAATCATTCTTATAGTAGTAGTTTTTCCTGCCCCATTAGTCCCAAGAAGTCCAAAAACTCCTGGTTTATCTAATTTAAAAGATATTTTATCAACAGCTTTTTTATTAACAAAAGATTTTGATACATTCTCTAAAACCAAACTCATTTTATCACTCATTTCTTAAACTCATTATAGCAAAAAAAGAAAATAAATTAAACATTAATCTATTTTCTTAATCAATTACAATAGTATTTAATAAATCTTGAACTTTTTCTTTTGTAAATTCATTACCAGCAAACATAAATATATATCTTTTACCATTTTTATAAAGATTTACTTCTCTCACATTAGTCATTGCTTCATACATAAATCCTTCATAATCGCCCTTTATTAAAGTAATATTTTTAAAATTAAATACTTTAGCTACTGAATAAACACTAAGTATTCCTTTTAAATCTTTTTCACTAGTAAAAATATTTCTTTTATATTTATCACTACCAATAAATTTAATTAAATCAATATCGTTATTTATCTTATATTTATTTAAAAAATATAATCTATCATTATAATTTGTATATAATTCATTAGTAATAAATCCTTCTCTTTCATAATAATCTAAATATGGTATAGATATACCTATTGAAAAATATGAACTATTATCATCTTTACTAATATATCTTTTTACTCTTTCTATTTCATTAGCCACAAATTCTTGTTCATAATTACTAAAATCATTTCTTATTTTAACTTCATCTAAGTCAATATAATTATCTACAATATTAGTATTTATTGTTAATTCATCAATTATTTTATAATTATTACTAATATCTTTAAAACTACTTTCTAAATTTTTATCACTATATTTACTTAATAAATTTATTTTATATATTGTAAAGAATCCTACTAATAAGACTATTAAAGTAATAACTACCATAATAATTATTAATTTTTTATTTTTCATATAACACCTTCTATTCCTACATTAAATTTATCAAATATTATTAATTTTGTAAATACTATATATTATTAATATTAGCTTTATTAGCTTGTTTTAATTGATTATATCTTTCTATTTTATATAATTTATTATCTTTAATAAATTTAGCACCCGTTTGTTTAAAATAAAATTTAACATTATTCTTAAGACATTCTTCTCTTATTTTTAATATCCAATCATAATTACATACTCTAGCATTATCCCCTGATTCGCCACCACAAGTAACTTTGGTAATTAAACCACTCTTTAAATACTTATTTAAAGTTATTTCTTCTAATAAAGGTTCACAAATTATTTCTCTTATTTTGATTGGTAATTTTAAAAGAATAGGAATTCTTTCATCAGCCATCATTTGATTTTCACAAGTAGCACAAATAATAACATTTTCATAACCATTATTCCAATCGCTTGGTAAAGATTCGTAAAATCTTTCAATTCTTTTAGTAATAATAACAAATGTTAAATCCTGTCTTAATTTTATCATTTCATAAATTTCTTTACGATAATTATCAGCTTCTTCTAAAAAGAAATCACTAGTCATACAAGTATATACTACTTCACCACTAGGTATGTAATATGTTCCATCCCGATGTTTTTTAATAGCTAAATTATAATCTTTAGTTTTCGTTATAATATTACTATCTTTTTCATATAAAGCATCTCTTCTAAACATATAACAATTTAAACAACCAGCACTTTTCTTATGGCAACCATGCCACGGATTCCAAATAGCCATCTTATTTAGTTAATGTTAGATTTTTATTTTCTAACATTTCATTCAAATTAAATAATCCTTCATCTATATTATTACTTTTAACTAATTTATTATCTATTTTTAATCGATATGAATTATCAATTGAATCATAATCTATTGAAACAAAATTATTACTTTCTATTACATTATTATAAATATTATTATAATTACTTAATAATTGATTATTATAAAATTCAATAATATCTTGATTTAATTCTAATTTTACCATATTAATATATAAACTTAATTTATAACCATCTTTTAAATATTTTTCTAAATAATTTAATGTTTGCATTTTTATCTCTCTTTTCTAAATATATTTAAAAACTTCCAAACGTTTTTAATACTCACTATTATACATAAAAATATTAGAATAATCTAGTTAGAATTATTATATAGTATATGATTGACTAATTTCATGAAGGATTGTTAAAATAGTTTATCATTCAATGTAATAAAAGACAAAATAGTATGTTATCCAAAATTTGAAAATAAAGGAATAAAGATTTTTCCAAAAGAAAAAGATGGTTAAACCATCTTCTTCCGTACGCTATACAACGTACCCCGAAGCATTCGCTTCCATGACTAAATACTAACACAAAGTTTAATATTTGTCAATTATATTATATGTAAAGTGTTTACAAAATATGTACAAACTATTATTACTCAGCGATAAATAACAGATAGATTGATTCTTCTGTTATTTTTTTTACGCAAAACTTAAGTGAATAATGCTCATTGTATTACCAAATCTTATGGCTCCCTCTGTACTTCTAAATCCACTCGATATTTAGTTTTTCCTTTTATCTTTTGTAATATGCAAGTATGTTTCCTAAATTGTTAAAATTTAATATAAAAGTATTGTATCGAAAACACTTGTTTGGTATAATTGTTTTAGGAATACTTAGTTAGTTTAGGTACTATTCTCCTTTACTTTTTAAAGTGAAAGGAGGTGAAGTTATGAGAAAATCAGAGAAATATCTTTGCTCTATCATAATACTCCTTATTATTGTGATTTTAATCATACTAATAAAAATAGTACCAACTGTATAAGTCGGTACTAAACTGAAATAATTTTAGGATAGTACCTAACTCACCAAAATTAGGTATTCCTTTTTTATTTTATGCAAGTTTCCTTGACATATTCATAATACCATAAAAAAGAACTTTTTTCAAGTTCTCTATTTTTACTCGTGTTTTTCCGAGTATCAATCATTCTGGTAGCGAGAGGGGGATTCGAACCCTCGACCGATCGGGTATGAACCGATTGCTCTAGCCAACTGAGCTACCTCGCCATAACAAGTATAATCTTACCATAAATATTTTATATTTACAAGTAAAATTATTACTTTTCAGCTCTAAGGAGTGAAATTTTTTCGCAATCAATCAATTTGATATAATATATACAAAGGTAGGTTGATTAATATG
>CANQBF010000052.1 GCA_947588895.1 uncultured Bacilli bacterium
TAAGCTCCACTAAACTTAAGTAATTTAAAATACTTTAATTCTTTAACTGATTCAACATGAGGTCCACGACAAAGGTCAGTAAAATCACCTTGAGTATAACATGAAATAACTGTTTCTGCTTCATCCATTCTTTCAATTAAATCAATTTTATATGGGTCATCTTTAAACATTTCTAAAGCTTCAGCTTTACTTATTTCATGTCTTACTATTCTTTTACCATCTTTACTAATTTTTTTCATTTCCTTTTCAATTAAAGGTATATCTTCTTCACTAATTACTTTATCTCCTAAATCAATATCATAGTAGAATCCATCTTCAATAACTGGTCCTACCCAAAATTTTGCATCAGGATATAAATGTTTAATAGCTTGTGCCATTAAATGAGCACAACTATGATTCAAAATATTTAATTTTTCATCTTCTTTAATATTTATCATTTTTCTTCCTCCTTAATATAAATATCTACTTTTATATCTTTATCTATTAATGATTTAAATTCATCTTTTAAATTAATATTACCGACAATACTGCCATAATGAATTGGAATAGCAATTTTCGGTTTTATATAATTAATATATTCACTTGCTTCTTTAACATCCATTGTATAAGTTCCACCAATAGGAATAAAACAAATATCAGTTTTAATATTTTTATTTTCTTCTAAACTATCGGTATCACCCATAATATAATATGTAGTATTATCAATATTTAAAATATAACCAACAAACTTTGCACTTTTAGGATGAAAATCTTTATTGATGTTATAAGCTGGAATGGTTCGAAATACAAAATCTTCCAAAGAATATTCTTGATTGGGCTCTACTAATAAAACATTTGAAGTAATTTTTTTTAGTGCTTCTTCTAATATTTTGGGAGCAATAATCATGGTATCATCTTTAATTATTTTTTGAATAGATTTTTCATCATAATGGTCATAATGATTATGAGTAATAAAAATATAATCAGCATCATGATAATTAGTATCTATTTGAAAAGCATCAAAATAAATGATTTTTTTACCACTTAATTTAATTGATGATTGCCTAAATACTTCAATTTGCATAATATTCCTTCTTTCTAAAATAAAAAGGATGATACCTAAGGAGTGCTTAAAGCACGATACCATCCTTTAAATTACTTAATTTAGATAACGGTTTTACCCGGAGTTTATTGGACTCTCTAGAGAATAGTAATTACTAAACTTTTTGTTAATTTCCACCAACCATTAACTCTCTTTAAAAATATTATTTAGTAATCGTGTTTCTCATAATCGATTTACAAGTTAATTTTAACACTTTTAATTACTGAATGCAAATTATTTTTTACTTGCGTTAGGTTATTTTAAAAAACTAAAATCAAATTGATAAAGTTCAGCAAGTATTATATAATATTTACTAGATAAGGATAGATTAAAAAAATGGCAGTAAAAGGCAAAAAAAACAAAAAAGAATTAAGTAATTTTACTAAAAATTTTATTGCGTCAGTTATGATGTTAATGATTATTGAGATTGCGATATCATGTTTTGTGATATTTGGAAAAATAAGTGAAAAACTTCCTTCTGTAGTTTTAGTAATTATTTGTGGTATTGTTTACATTCGATTTGTTTGTTTTTTATTGGGCCTTTTTGGATATGTAGCAGATGCAATAGGTTTGGAAATGACTCCAACAAATTCTTATTTAAAAAAACTTTTACAATTTAAATTAAGTACAAATGGTTATGATGATTTTTTGAAAAAGTTTGAAAAGAAATGTAAAGAGAATAATTATTCATTAGAATATGAATCAGAAGAAAATAATTTGAAAATTAGAATATATGCTAGTAAGACAGAAAAACTTGTAAAATTTATAACTCTAATAAAGACTGATGCAAAAACCAATAAAGCATTAAATGAGGCAATGAGAAAAGCAAAAAATAGTTATAAAAAGATATTTGGTAATACAAAATATAAATGTAAATTAAGGATGTTAAATATATTATGTGTTGAAAAATTAACAAATAAATTTTTAGAATATGCCTCTCTTGGTGCATATGAAGAATATAAGACAGAAACACTAACATTTGGCATAGACTTTAGTGATGATACAATGTATATGGATAAAGGTGGAATGAGGTATGGCAATATGGGTCTTTATTCCTATGACGATTTGAAAGAAGAAACATTAAAGTTAATTGATGCAAGAGAGTTAACTAAAAAAGAAAAGAAAAAGAGGATAAGCGATTAAATTAATCGCTTTTTATATAATATGACACAAGTATTAAAAGACATAAAAAATACCCCATTAAAGGACATTAAAGAATTATATATTTCTTCTAAATTTGGTAATAGAACTTTTTACAATTCAAAAACTAAAAAATATGAATCAGATCATCATAATGGAATAGATATTATTTTTTACTTGATACTAAATCTATTCCACCTTTACTAAAAGGATTACATTTAAGTATTCTTTTTATTGAAAGTAACGTTCCTTTAAATGCTCCATGAATAGTAATTGCTTCTTTAGCATAATTTGAACAAGTTGGATAGTATTTACATTTACTATGACTAGATAAAGGCATACTTTGATAAATATCAATTAATTTTAATAATAATTTCTTCATATCTAAAGTATAAGATTTTAATATAAATTTATCAAGTATAAGTATCATAAATTTACCAAAAATAGGTATTGCATTTTTAATCATAATATACTATACTCAAATTGATGAACAAATGTTCGGAGATGATATTATGAATGAATTATATCCAGAAAGAAATATTTTATGTATTGATTTAAAAAGCTTTTTTGCATCATGTGAATGTGTAGAAAGAGGACTTAATCCTTTTACTTATCCGTTAGTTGTAGCAAATAAAAATCAAGGTCAAGGGGCAATTACTTTAGCTGTAACTCCTTATTTAAAAACTTTAGGAGTTAAATCACGAGGAAGATTATATGAAATTAAACCTCACATTAAATATTTTATTGCAAATCCAAGAATGGATTTATATATAAAAAAAAGTAAAGAAGTTATCAATATTTATTTAGATTTTGTTAGTAGTGAAGATTTACATATCTACTCTATTGATGAATGTTTCTTAGATGTCACTCATTATCTTAAAATGTATAAGATGACTGATGAAGAATTAGCTATTAAAATACTTCATACTATTTATGAAAAAACCGGATTAACTGCCACTTGTGGAATTGCTCCTAATATGTTGCTAGCTAAAGTTGCGATGGATATTGAAGCTAAACATAATCAAAATAATATTGCCAAATGGACTTATAATGATATTAAAGATAAATTATGGCCAATTACACCTCTTTCTAATATGTGGGGCATTGGTAAAAGAATGGAAAAAAATTTAAATATTTTAGGAATGTATAAAGTTGAAGATATTGCTAAAGCTAATAAAAATTGGTTAAAAGATAAATTTGGAATTATGGGACTTGAACTTTGGAATCATGCTAATGGTATTGATTTAAGTATAATTAAAGATTATAAAAAATTAGCTAAAAGTGAATCTTATAGTCATTCCCAAGTATTATTTAAAGATTATAATGAAAATAATATTCAATTAATTATTAATGAAATGGTGGAAGTATTAACTACTAGATTAAGAAAAAATAATAAACTAACTAAGTGTATTGGTTTTGGTATTGGTTATTCTAAAGAAATAGATAATGGTTTTTATCATTCAATTAAATTAGATAATCCTACTGATTCTCTTAGTGAAATAACTAAATATTGTTTAATTATTTTTGATAAATTTTATGAATATTTACCAATTAGAAAAGTATCTATAAGTTTAGGTTGTTTAGAAAAAAAAGAAAATTATCAACTTAATCTATTTGATAATTTTAATACAAATGCTAATAGTTATAATCAAGTAATTGATGAAATAAAAGATAAGTTTGGTAAAAATAGTTTATTAAAAGCTACTAATCTCTTACAAGACTCTACGGCGATTGAAAGAAATAAAAAAATTGGTGGTCATTATGCTTGATCGGGGGATTATCAAATGGCAGCCATTTAATTCTTGCTTTGATTCTAATCAAATTATTAATGATATTACAGCCAAAAGACAAAAAGTTAATTTTCCTACTCTTTCTGATGACCAAATAAATACTTTGAGTGATAAAATTATTAATGCTTATAATTTAAAAATAAATATTACTATTATGTTTTATTATTCAGGAAATATTAAAGAATTAACTGGAAAAATAACTTATTTAAATAGTAATAAAAAAGAATTATATTTAAATAATACCAAAATTTATTTTAACCAAATTATTCAAATAAAAGAGCTTAATTTTTAAAGCTCTCCTTTTGTAATTAAATTTTCTATATCACTTTCCATATCTTGTTCTAAAATATAAAACATTTTATTAAGATAAAATTCTGTTGTATGATAATTTTTAGTATAATCAAAAGAATATTTATCATTTATTTCATATTGGATTTCTATAAGTTCTTTTTCAATTAAAGAATTATTCCAAGGAATTAATGGTATAGGAATATTTCTTCCTTTATCATCTACTACATTATTAATTTTAATTTGTTTTTTATTTAATAAATTAATTATTTTATAAAATAAATCTTCATGTTTTTTACCAAATTTTAATGATACATCTACTAAATCATTAGTACATATTTTTTTATTAATAATATTCTTAGTTAATTTATCTAAAGCATTCTTTTCTTCTAAATCAGTATTAATACAAATTGCTGTATGCTCTATTTCAATCCCAGCTTCAGTTAAATTTTCATATAATTTTAAAATTTTCTCTTTAAAATTGTTAAAATCATTTTTAGTTACTCTATCCATATTATATTGTAAATTTATTTGCGAAATAGATAAATTGGTTCTTAAATCAGGATTCATTGCATTAATAATGGGAATAAATAAATTATTTGGTATTTCACTACGAATATTATAATTTGTAAATTCTTCTTTAAATGAATCTCTAAGTGGAACAATTAAATTTTCTGGATTATTATATATTTTAAACCAAAAAGTAATACTAAAATAATTGAATTTCATTTTTTGCCTCATTTATTTAACTATTTAATTCTTTATTATCATTTATTTTAAAAGTTTTAATCATATAATTTATTCTAACATTTATATTTTGTTCATATTCACTAATATTTGGTGTTTTAACTGTAATTTTAAATGTTTTATCATTTTCTCTTATATAATATTCTTTAGTGTAATTATCAACTTTTACTAAACAATTATCATAATCTGATGAGGTAGTAATACTAGAACAACTTTCTGGGAAAGATGATTTTTCTACAATAACTAGTATTTTTTCAGCTGATTTATATCTAAAGAAATCTTGATTCCGATATTTAAACATTGAAAAATTATTAATGTCATAACGCATAGTATAATTTAAATCACTTACATATTTTTGAGTTGTGATAAGTTCTTCTTTACTATTAATTGTTACATATTCTACTTTTTTATCAGTGGACATATTAATTTTAATATCATTTTTTTGGACAAAGAAATAATCCATCAAATAAATTATGATTGCACATAATACGATTACCCCTAAAACAACTAAAGCACTTTGAGCAAAACTGTTCTTTTCTTTATTTTCATTATTTTCATTCATATCATCACTACCCTTATTTTAATAATACTACGCATTTAATAATCAAGCAACAAAAAATAATTTTTATTTGTCATTTATCGGACATTCCATTATTTATTATAACTCATTTTTTTATTTATATTTATTTTATATAAATGTTAAATTTCAAAGTTAATAATCAAAGAGCAAAAAATTCTATAAATAGCTACATTAAATCTAATTCTTCTTTTTCTTTTTTTATTCTATTACTTATTTTACTTTTATTTGGTGGAAACCAACTTCTAACTTTTAAAACTTTACCTGCACTAATTCTAACGGCTACACAAATGCCATTATTTATATTTTTATAATATTCTATCGAATTATTTTTAATATTCAAAAATACGTAGTCAGGATTTTTTATTATATTTCTTAAATTATTATATGCACTTATTATTTTACTTTTAGTGCCAAAATCTTTTAAATGATGTTCTATTACATGTTAATTCTATCACTATACACCAATATTGGTTTATTTTTATGCTCTGGTATTTTTAATTTATCTGCAATTTTTGGTTCTAATATTCCTATATATTTATACTTCATGCAATCAACTCCTAAAAAAATAAGACCTACTATTTGAAATGCACCCTTTAGGGTAGACATTCAAAAAAGGACTAATTTTATGATAGAATACACTTCCGAAAGGAGGTGT
>CANQBF010000053.1 GCA_947588895.1 uncultured Bacilli bacterium
TTACACTTTATTTTGGAAAATATTTAAGTGAAAAATATAATCTTAAAAATGAAAATCCAGATATATATAATTCATGGAATAATGAATATGAAAGATTTAAAACAGATTATGAAGATTTGACTAAAGAAAGTTTTGATAATTATTTAGAAACGATTAAGTATTAAGAAAGGATTAATAATTTATGAAAAAAGTAATAAAGACAACATTATTTTTAATGATTTTTATTATTTTATTTATAAAAGTTTTTAATACTCTTTGGTTAAGAAAAACATCAATCAGTTATTTTTATGAAGAACCTAAAAATTCTTTAGACGTTGCTTATGTTGGATCTAGTAATGTAATAGCACATTATATTCCAACATTAGCATATAAAGAATATGGATTTACTACTGGTATATATGCTACTTATTCACAATCATTCGACACAATTAAATATTTTATAGAAGAAGTAAGAAAATATCAAAATCCAAAACTTTATATCATTGATATTGCACAAGTTATTAATGAACATAAAAATATTGAATCTGGTGAAATAAGAACTGGTACAGATTCAATGAAATTTTCATTAAATCGAATTAAACTTATAAACAAAAGATTATCATATTATGATGTTCCTTATTCTGATTATATAGATTATTATTTTAGTTTTAATTTATACCATAATAGATGGAAAGATATTTTAAATGGAGATTTAAAAAATGAAAATGAAAACTTATATAAAGGATATACTTTTAATAGTAAAATTGAACCACAAGTAAGTTACAAGTGGGTAGAAGGCACTAGGGAATTACCTGAATACAATCATAAAGAATTATTAGAATTATTAGACTATATAAAAAAGAATGATCTAAATGTATTGTTTGTCATTCCAGCAAGAATTTTTAACAATACTGTTGCTAGACAGTTAAATGAAGCATCAAAAATTATTGAAAAGGAAAATTATCAAGTTATTAATTTTAATAATTTAGAAGATTATAAAATAGATTATTTAAAAGATTTTAATGATGGTGGACATTTAAATATTTTTGGTGCAACAAAATATACTTTATATTTTTCTAAATATTTAAAAGAAAAATATAATTTAAGTGATCATCGTAATATATATATATATAATTCATGGGAAAAAGAACATATACGTTTAGAAGAAAATTATAAAAATATTTTTAAAGAGAATTATGATTATTTAATAAAGGAATATAAAAAAATAATGGATTAAAGGAGTTTATAATGAAAAATGTCGTAAAAGCAATTATTTTTATAGCAATTATTTTAATATTATTTAAAATTGTTTTTAGCGTTTTATGGTTAGAAAAAACATCTATTAATTATTTTTATGAAGAGCCAGATAATTCATTAGATGTGGTTTATGTTGGAAGTAGTAATGTTATTTCACATTTTAATCCAACATTAGCCTTTAATGAATATGGTTTTACAACAGGTCTTTTTGCATATCATTCTCAATCTTTTTTAACTGTTAAATATTTTATAGAAGAAGCAAGAAAATATCAAAATCCAAAGCTTTTTGTCATAGATTTAGGACAAATATTAAATGATAATTTGCCAGATGAGGGAAGAATTAGAAATGGAACGGATTCTATGAAATTTTCACTTAATAGAATAAATTTAATAAATGAAATATTAGAATATAATGGTGAAAATAAGGAAAATTATATAAACTATTATTTTAGTTTCATTTTATATCATAATAAATGGAAAGATGTTTTAAATGGTAAAGCAAATCGTGAAAAAAATAACTTATATAAAGGATATAGTTTTAGTGAAAAAATAGTAAAATTTGATGATTATGAATGGAACAATGATACTATTAAATTATCTGATAATAATGAAAAAATTTTATTAGATTTATTAAAATATATAAAAGACAACAATTTAAATGTTTTATTTGTTATACCTGCTAGAACATATGATAATGGTGGTATTAAAAAATTAAATTATGCTAAAAACCTTATTGAAAAGGAAAATTATCAAGTTATTAACTTTAATAATTTGGATAATTTTAAAATAAATTATCAAACTGAATTGTGTGATTATGCTCATTTAAATGTATATGGAGCAACTAAATTTACACTTTATTTTGGAAAATATTTAAAAGAAAATTATAATTTGGATGATCATCGCAATATATATATATATATAATTCATGGAATGAAGAATATGAAAGATTTAGAAAAAATTTTAATTCATATATGGGAGAAGATTTTGATACAATTTTATCAAAATATAAAAATAATATTTTTGATTAGGAGTTAAAGAATGAAAAATGCTGTAAAATCTATAATATTTTTATTTATTTTTTTGGTATTATTTAATATAGTTTTTAATGTTTTATGGTTAGAAGAAACATCTATAAGTGATTTTTATAAAGAACCAAAAAATTCTATTGATGTAGTATATTTAGGTGGAAGTAATTCTTTTATGCATTTTAATCCTACTTTGGCTTATAATGAATATGGTTTTACTACAGCATTTTTAACAACTGGTTCACATCCAATTGTTTGTTTAAAATATTTAATAAAGGAAGCACAAAAATATCAAAATCCAAAATTATATGTTATAACTCTAACTGAATTTGGTTATGATATCAGTCTTATGGATGAAAGTGATGGAAATTTAAGAAGAGTTACTGATTCTTTAAAATTTTCAAAAAATAAAATAGATTTATTAAATACTGCATTAAGTTATAAAAAGAAATTTAATGGATCAAAAATAAACTATTATTTTAGTTATTTTTTATATCATAATAAATGGAAAAATATTTTTGATGGAACTGCTAATAGATATTTAGGAGTATTTTATAAGGGATTTTGGTTTGATGAAAATTCACTAAATACAATAAGCATTAATTCAAATTCTTCTAAAGAAATTGAAGAGCTTCCAAAAGAAAATAAAGAAATATTAGATGACTTGTTAAATTACATAGAATCAGAAAACTTAAATGTTTTATTTGTAATTCCTGAAAGAAATTATCATGATTATGCTATAAAAAGGCTAAATTATGTAGAAAAGTATTTAAAGGAAAAAAATTATAAAGTCATAAATTTTAAAAATAGTAAAGATTTAGGAATAAGTTATCAGACAGATTTTAAAGATGGTGCACATTTTAACATAAATGGTGTGACAAAATACACATTATATTTTTCTAAATATTTAAAAGAAAACTATGATTTAGATGATCATCGTAATATATATATATATATAATTCATGGAATGAAGAATATGAAAGATTTAAACAAGATTATATGAAATTATCTAATAAAAATTATGATGATTTATTGAATAAATATAAAAAAGGTTATTAATTAACAAATGGTAATATAAAAATTGATTATATGGTATTATTTATTTTAATATGTTATAATTGTATAAGCAATAAGCAAAAGGAAGTGTGTAGTAAATGAAAATAGGTATAGTAGGAACAGGATATGTTGGATTATCTCTTGCTTGTTTATTAAGTAAAGATCATCAAGTTAAAGCAGTTGATATAGTAAAAGAGAAAGTTGATATGATTAATAATCATAAATCTCCTATTGCTGATAAAGAAGTAGAAAGATATTTAGCAGAAGAAAAATTAGATTTAGAAGCAACATTAGATGCAGAACCTGTTTATAAATGGGCAGATCTAATAATAATTGCAACTCCAACTAATTATGATGTTAATAAAGGATATTTTGATACAAGTAGTATTGAAAGTGTTATTGAAAATATATTAAAAGTTAATCAATCTGCTTCAATAGTTATAAAGTCAACTATACCAGTTGGATATACTGAAAGTATAATTAAAAAATATAATTATAAAAATATTATATTTAGTCCTGAATTTTGTAAAGAAGGAACAGCATTATATGATAATCTTTATCCAAGTAGAATTATTGTTGGAAGAGATGTAAATTGTGAGGAAGCAGTAAAATCATCTAATGTATTTGCAGAATTATTAAAAAGTGTTGCTATAGAAAAAGATGTTCCTGTATTATTTACTGACACAACTAAATCAGCCGAAAGTATTAAATTATTTGCTAATACTTATTTAGCATTAAGAGTAGCTTATTTTAATGAAATTGATTCTTATGCTGAAGAAAATGGATTAAATACAAAAGAAATTGTGGAAGGTATTTGTTTAGATCCAAGAATAGGAATGTATTATAATAATCCTAGTTTTGGATATGGTGGATATTGTTTACCAAAAGATACAAAGCAATTACTTGCAAATTACAAAGATATTCCACAAAAATTAATTACAGCAATTATTGAAAGCAATGCAGTTAGAAAAGAATTTATTGCTGATAGAATTATTAAAATTTTAAATGAAAATAAAGATAGTAAAAAAATAGTTGGAGTATATAGATTAACTATGAAATCTGGAAGTGATAATTTTAGATCAAGTAGTATAAGAGATGTTATTAAGATTTTAAAAGATAATGGTATTGAAATTTTAATATATGAGCCAACTCTTAAAAATCAAGAATATTTTGATGATTATAAATTATGTAATGATTTTAATAAATTTAAGGAAACTTCAAATGTAATTATTGCAAATAGAGTTACAGAAGATTTAAAAGATGTAAGAGAAAAAGTATATACAAGAGATTTATATGGTAGGGATTAAAAAATGACATCAGATGATTATTTAAAGCCGTTAGTAAGTATAATAACACCTTCTTATAATAGTGAAAAATATATAAGTAAAACAATAGAATCTGTTATAAAACAGACATATGAAAATTGGGAAATGATTATTGTTGATGATTTATCTACTGATAAAACAGAACATATTATTAAATCTTATCAAAAAAAAGATAAGAGAATTAAATATTTTAAGCTAGAAAAAAATGGTGGTGCATCTGTTGCAAGAAATAAAGCAATAGAAAAATCAAAAGGGAAATATATTGCCTTTTTAGATAGTGATGATTTATGGAAAAAAGATAAATTAGAAAAGCAAATTAATTTTATGGAAGAAAATAAAATTAATTTTTCCTATACTGATTATGAATATATAGATAAAAATGGAAATTTATTATATAAAAAATTTATTTCTCCTAAAAAAAACAGCTATTTTAGAATGTTACTTGGTAATTCTATTGGTTGCTTAACAGTTATTTATAATAAAGAAAAATTAGGTAAAGTAAATATCCCTTATTTAAGAAAAAGAAATGATTATGCATTATGGTGTAAACTTTTAAAAAAATCAAAAGTAGGTTATAAGTACAATGATGTTTTATCATATTATAGAAAGAATGAAAATTCTATTTCTTCTGGAAGTAAGTTTGGTTTAATTAAATATCATTTTCAAATGCATAGAGAAGTAAATGATTTTAATATAGTAATATCAACAATTTTAACCATGTGTAATATTATTAACTATGGATTTAATAGATTTTTAAGACTAAAAAAAATAAATAAAGCAGATTATAAAGCTACAATAGTTGGACATTTTTGTTCAAGTAAGAACAATATTGGAGGTCAAACTATTAAGACAGAAAGTATTTATAATGAATTAATAAAAATATATGATAAAAAAAATATAAATATTGTTGATACTCATAATTGGATTAAAAATCCTATAAAATTATTTTTTAATTGTTTAAGTGCAATAAAAAAATCTGAAAATATTATAATTTTAACGGCACATAAAGGAGTTAAAGTTTTTATTCCATTATTTAATAAATTAAACAAAAAATATAATAGATGTTTACATTATATTTTAATTGGATCATGGTTATTTGAAAATTCTAAGAATGATAAAAAATTAATAAACCATTTGAAAGAAATAAATTATATTTATACTGAAAATATGAATTTAAAAAATAAATTAGAAAGTCTAGGATTAAAAAATGTTGTAGTTATGAAAAACTTTAAACATTTAACTCCTATAAATATTAAAGAAATAAAGAAAATAAAAAATAAAAATAAATTTAATGCTTGTTTTTTATCTAGAATTGTCTTTGAAAAAGGTATTGAAGATGCAATATGGTGTATTAATAAAATAAATAAAGAAAACCATAAGTTTAAAA
>CANQBF010000054.1 GCA_947588895.1 uncultured Bacilli bacterium
TGATCCAGCTTTTTGTGATTTTTTTCATATCCAACAACTCCTTTCAGTATACATTTTACCACGAAAGCAAAATTTCGACGCGGGTACTGTTGATGATTTTGTGCTGTTTTGCGTTCTTGCATGAAGAGATGAAAAAGAAAAATCAAGCATTACTTTTCTTTTTTTAGTATAAACTTGCTTTTTTTTCAATATAAACAAAAGTGCATTTTTGTTTAAGAATAACAGTTAATAAACTAGCTATTACTTTACAAATATCAATTGTTTTAAAATTAGAATAAACTAAAACGTCATCATATAAATCAAATGCTTTGTTATGACAATTTTTTATATCTTCATTAACTTTACCAATTTTAGCATAATATTCATTTTTAATTTTATTTATTGCTTTTTCTATTTCTTCTTGACACTCTCTATCATATTTTTTTCTTAATCTTAAATCATTATTAATATTATTGGTTAATTCTTTAAAATCTTCATTAAAATCCATAAACCCTCCTAAAAAATTTATCTTATTCCTCTTTTAAATATTCTTTACTAAATAAACATCCACAATAATTTTGACGATATAAATTATATTCTTTAGATAAAATAATACTTTTTTTATAACCATCTTTTTTCTTAAAATCACTATGTAACCATTTTACATTATATTTATTAGCTAACTTTTCCCCTAGTTCATTAATTACTAAAGCGTTTTTATAAGGACTAACTGTAAGTGTTGTACAAAAATATTCAAAATTATTTTCATTTGCTTTAGATGCTGTTTTTTCTAATCTTAACTCATAACATAAATGACATCTAAATCCACCTTCTTTTTCCTTCTCAAAGCCAATAACTTTTTTTCTAAAACTCTCATTATCATAATCAATATCCATTAACTTTATATTAGCATTAAGTAAATTAATTAATTTAATTTGTTCTTCTTTTCTTTTATTATATTCCTCCATTGGTTCAATATTCGGATTATAATATAATACTGTTATATCAAAATAATCTTTTAAATAAGTTATAACATAACTAGAACATGGTCCACAACAACTATGTAATAATAATTTTGGCTTATATGTTAATTTAGCTATTTCTTCCATACCCATCTTATCATAATTCATTATTAGTATCACTTCCATCAGTTATTATAGCTTCTTCATGACAATCTGTAAATGTTTTATTTTCACTATTACTATCTAAATATAAGCATCCTTTAACAAAACCATTTTTATTAACTACTATTTCATATATATCTAAATAATCATTTAATTTTTCCATATTTACTGTATTTATATATACTTGATTACCATCATTCATCCGAAATAAAAATCTCTTATCATCAATTATTTTATCTCCCGCTAAAGATGGACTATATTCTATTTCACTAATTTTAGCAATCATTTCTGGTGTTATCTTAACCATTTTTGTAGTTAATTCTTTATAAGCATCTTCATTAACACTACTAACTAATGTTGGTACTCCTAAATAATTAGCATTATATGGTATTTCTCTTCCTTTAGCTAATATTATTTTATCAGTATTAGCATTATAAAATAATATTTTATCTTCTGTAATATTTATTTTTAAAGTGCCAAAATAATTCTTATGAATTTTTATATCACTTATTAAATCAATTTGTAATAATTTATCTTTTATTTCTTTCCTACTAACACTAAATATTTTTTCATTATCTAAATCTAAATAATCGATTATATAATTATCTTTTAGATAATTATTACCATCTACTACAATATTCTTTAATGGTATATTTATAAAAATATAACCACTTAAAATAATTAATCCAATCAATAATAATATGAATAATACTCCCGTTAATTTTAATTTTCTTTTCTTTTTTTCCATATTTATTCCCACTCAATTATTACTTGTTCTAATTCTAAATTGATTTTATATTTATTATATACTTTATCTTTAATATAAGCAATTAATTCTTTTATATCTTTACTTTTACAATTTCCTTTATTGACTATAAAATTAGCATGAATATTAGATATATAAGCATCATTAATATTAAAGCCTTTTAATCCTAATTCATCAATTAATTTTCCAGCACTATTATTAAGAGGATTTTTAAAAACACTACCAGCATTAGGTAAATTTAATGGTTGACTATTTTTTCTTTTTTCTTTATTTTCTCTAACTTTTTCTAACAATTCTTCTTTATTACCTTCATTTAATTGTAAATGACATCCAATAATTATATCATTATTATTTTTAAACATTGTATGACGATAACTATACTCTATATCCTCTTTATTAATAGTTAATATTTCATTATTACGTAATACCATCACATCTTTTAGATAATCATATATTTCACTACCATTCGCACCAGCATTCCCTTTTAATGCTCCCCCTAAAGTACCAGGTATATTTGCTAAATTTTCTAATCCTTGTAAATTATTATTTATTGTATCAATTACAAGTTTATTAAGAATAACTCCTGCTTCAGCATAAACAAGATTATTATTAATTTCTACTTTATTAATATTCTCTAAAGAAATAATAACCCCATCAAAAGATTCATCAGGTAAAATGACATTAGAACCTTTTCCTAAAACATAATATTTTACTTTATCTATATTTAATTTATTTACTAATTCTTTTAAATCATTAATATTAAATGGCTTTATTAAATATTTAGTATAAGTTAATATACGATAAGTATTATAATTTTGTAAAGAAGCATTCTTTATTACTTCACCATATTCTTCATACATTTAAATCTTCCTTTACTGTTTTATAAATAATTTCACTTGCTATAACCATCTCTTTTTTATTTAAATTATTTTTAATATTTTTATATATACTATTATTACTTAATAATTCTTTAACTTCATGATATAATTTATTACCATCTAATTTAGCTTCTTCAATCATTATAGTTAAACCTTCATCATATAAATCTTTAGCATTATAATATTGATGATTATTAGCAACATTGGGACTAGGAATTAATATAGATGGTGTTTTAGCCATTAATAATTCTGATATGGTACTAGCACCAGCTCTACTTATTACTAAATCACATGATTTAAATAATGAAGCTAAATTATCTAAATATGGTATTATTTTAATATTTTTACTATATTTTTTATTTTTAATAAATTCATCATAATTACGCTCTCCCGTTATAAATAAAATATTATAAGAAGCATTATTACTTAATTTCAAAAATTCTTCTAATTTAGTATTAACTGATGAACTACCTAAAGAACCAGTAGTTACTACTACTAAAGGTTTATTTTTATTAAAGCCTATATCTTCTTTTAACATTGGTTTTAAATTTAATACATTATCTCCACTAGGATTACCACTATAAATACAATGACACTTTGGACTTAAATAATTCTTAGTATTTTTAAATGAAGTAAAAACAAGATTAGCTTTTTTACATAGCATTTTATTAGTTTTACCAGGTATGCTATTTTGTTCATGAATAATCGTTTTAATTTTTAGTTTATGAGCAGCAAGAATTACCGGAAAAGTAACATAACCACCAACACCAATTACTAAATCTGGTTTAAACTCTTTCATTATTTTTAAACACTTATAATAAGCTTTTTTTAAATAATTAATATTTTTAATATTTCTTACAAAGAATCCTTTATTTAAACCATATATTTCTAATTCTTCATAACGAATATTTCTTTTTGGTATTATATCTTTTTCCATACGATTATGTGTTCCAATATATAAAATATCCAAATTTTTTTCTTTTTCTTTGAATTTATCAATTATAGCAAGTGCTGGATAAATATGACCACCTGTACCACCAGCTGAAACAATAATCTTCATCTTATCTCACCCCTTAAATTATATCATATTTCTTTAATATTTGCTC
Source organism: uncultured Bacilli bacterium (assembly GCA_947588895.1). Classification (GTDB taxonomy): domain Bacteria; phylum Bacillota_I; class Bacilli_A; order RF39; family UBA660; genus SIG200. Next base: position 3,854 of record CANQBF010000054.1, read on the forward strand.
TTATTTCAAGCAAAAATTTACTTATCGACAATATAATAGACACTTTCATATTTTAAATTTTCTAATAATCCATAAGAAAATACTTCTAATCCTTTTAATTTATTAATAATTGCTTCATTAAGTAAACTATTTAAAATAGCTACAAAATCTAATTTTTTAATATTAGTATCTGTATTTAAAACATAATTTAATATTCCTATTTTATACTTTCTATTTTCAATATCTATTTTTTTAATTAACGAATTAGAAAAACTCATAACATATATTTTTTTATTACTATATTTATTTAATAATTTAATAAACTTATCAATACTTTCAATATTCTTCATCTCTACTAAAAACATCTTATTACTATTTATTTTTAAAATGCTTTCTAATTTAGGTATATATTTTGGTAATTCTATATACTTTGTTTTACTTATAAGTTTATTATTAAAAGTATTATTATGATATATTACAAATTCATTATCTAATGTTTCTCGAACATCAAATTCAACCCCAATATATTTATCATCATCAAGTGCCATTTTAATAGCATTATATGTATTTTCTATAATATCTTTATTAGATATACCTCGATGTTTAATTAATTTATACAAAATATCACCTAATACATTTTATTTTTAGATATTAAAAAAATTAACTAAAACACAATAGTTAATTTTTAATTTAATTAATTAGTTACGATAAATGGGTCATCTTTAGTACCTAAAGTGTTTGATATTTTAATATCAGGTTTTAGATAGAATACTGGGCGCACACTGTGGTTAATTGAGGAAGAAAAATATGTAGGTGCCCACCACATAGTCATGTTATTAGGCCTCAAATCTAACCATTGTACCATATCATATCTACTATTTTGATTAAAACTAGTAATTGACCATTCATAATTATATTTGTAACTATTATTCATTGAAAACCCTATGTCAATCCATCTATCATCTCCAGGAGGACGTCCAAGAGTTTGTTTCATATTAGTATAGAAGTAATCATGCATATATTGCAAACCTATTTTAGCTGGTACAGTATCTGTAAATCCATTTTCTATGTTATATGCAAGTTCGTATTGATAATTATTCAAACCCTCGGATGACAAACCATATTTCCAAAGATGGGAATTTATTTTACTTTCCCATGTACTTTCGCTTTTTAAATAATCATAATAAGTACTATTTATAAATATATTTGATTCTCCTCCACTACCACTTCCTGTTCCTGAGCAATTTGCATTATCTTCTTTACATAAACCATTTAGTCTATTGAATAATTTCGTATATGGCCATAAACATTTTTCTAGCTTACTTCCACAGTCGGCTGAGTACATTTTATCATTAATTATAAAATTTACATTAGTATTATTTTCTTTGACAAATGTTTCTTTAATTACCAATAATTCACCTGTCTTAGTTACTCCGATTATTCGATATAAATATTTATCAATACCATCGCCATAATTATCGCCACCCTGCGTACAAAGATTTTTATCACTTGTTCCAAAGCAAATATAATTTATTGTTACTTCATCTTTTGTACCTTGATATCTATGCATTCCTGCTGCTAAATCACCAGTCAAATAGTCTACTTTTCCTATATCGTTGCCTTTATTATTCATACATTCTCCCATATTTGCTTGTCCATCACAAAATTTTCCTAATGATATTATTTTTCTAAAATATAATGTACAATATGCTGTATATTTACTTGTTACTGTTATACTTGTTCCATCACTTGAAAAACTTACTCCATCTACTTTATTTCCCGCTTGATCTACACATTCAGTCATATCATTATTTATTATATAACCTGCTCCTGGAAAACTAGATGCATATACATATTC
>CANQBF010000055.1 GCA_947588895.1 uncultured Bacilli bacterium
ATATGATTAAAAAATTTCATTTTATTTTAAAAGATGGAACTTTAACGGATAGTGAAAAAGAATGGTTTAATGTTGGTGAATATAAAAAGAAAAAAAATTTTGTTGGAAATATTGTAACATCTTTACCAAATAATGTAGCTCGTGATATGAAAAATTTATTAGAATGGTATGATAAAATACCTAAAAAAACTATTGAAGATATTATTGAATTTCATGTTAGATTTGAAATGATTCATCCATTTCAAGATGGAAATGGTCGTGTAGGAAGAATGATAATGTTTAGAGAATGCCTATATAATAATATAATGCCATTTTTTATTGAAGATAGAAATAAAGATTTTTATATACGTGGTATTAAAGAATATCAAACTAATGGTGAAAAAGGTTATTTAATAGATACTTGTCTTAATAGTCAAGATAATTACGAAAAGATGGTTAACTTTTTCTTAGAAGATGATAAATAATTAAATATTTTATATTATTTAATAACTAAAAGAGTTTTACAAATTTTACTGTAAAACTCTTTTTATTTATTTTGCATTATACCAATTAATACCGGAATTAATTTCTATTTTTAATGGTACACTTAATTTAACAACATTCTCCATTGTATCTTTTAAAATTTGACTTAAAATATCTAATTCATCACGACAAGCATCAATGATAATTTCATCATGAATTTGTAAAATCATTTTACTTTTTAAATGATTTTTTTCCATTTTTTTAAATACTTCAATCATAGCCATTTTCATAATATCAGCACTGCTACCTTGAATTGGTGTATTTAATGCCATTCTTTCACCCATAGTTCTAATATGATAATTCGTATCTTTTAATTCTCTTATTTTTCTAACTCTACCAAACATTGTTCTTACTTCTCCACTTTGATAAGCTTCTTTAACAATATTAGTCATATAATTTTTAACTCCCGGATATAATTCATAATATTTATCAATAAAATGTTTAGCTTCAACTGACGAAATATTTAAATTTTCTCCTAAACCAAAACCACTTATTCCGTAAACAATGCCAAAGATAACTGCTTTAGCCATACTACGCATTTTCTTAGTAACTTCACTTTCTTTAATACCATGAATATCTGCAGCTACTTTAGTATGAATATCTTCCCCATTATTAAAGGCATCAATTAATTCTTGACAATTTGATATATGAGCAAGTATTCTAAGTTCAATTTGTGAATAATCAGCACTAACTATTAAATCATTACTAGGTATAAATGCTTTTCTTATTTTTTTACCTAATTCATCTTTAACAGGTATATTTTGTAAATTAGGTTCAATTGATGATAATCTTCCCGTTCTTGTTAAAGTTTGATTAAAAATAGTATGAATTTTATTATCTTCTAAAACATATTCTCCTAAACCATCGATATAGGTTGTTAATAATTTATTTAAATTACGATATTCTAATACTTTAGGTATTATTGGATGAGTATTAACATATTTCATTAATGTTTTACTATCCGTTTTATAACCTCGATTTATTTTTTTACTTTTACCAATTTCCATCTTTTCAAATAAAACAATACTTAATTGTTTAGGGCTAGCTATATTAAATTCTTCACCACTAAGTTCATAAATCTCTTTACTTATATCTTCAATTTTTCTAGTAATTTCAATACGCATTTCATCTAATGGGCGAGAATCAAATTTAAAACCATTTACTTCCATATTAGCAAGTACTTTAATTAAAGGCATCTCAATATCATATAAAACTTTTTCTTGATTAGTTTCTTTTACTTTATCTAATATAATATCATTATAATTATAAATAAAATCACTTTTTAAACAAACATTTTTTTCAATATTTTCAAAATTATTCTTTTTTAAAGTATCATAGTCAGGAATTTCAATATTAAAAATATGCATTAAATTACTAATATCCTCACTAGATGGATAATCAACTAAATAAGATGCAACCATTAAATCATTTAAACAATTAAAATTAGAATTTAATTTTACTAATATTTTTTTTAAATCATAAGTAATAATTTCTTTATCTTTAATTATTGGTATAACATCATTAATTAATTCTTTCTTTATAAAATAATTATTATCTTTATCTTTAATACCTAATCCCAAAATATTACTCATATGATAATTAATATTATCTACTTCTAAATAAATGGCAATTTTATTATCTAATTTTAATTCATCAATATTATTAATAGTTATATAATTAAAAGTTTTTTCTTCTTTTATTTCACTATTTTCATTTATTAGATTATTAGGATTTAAATTTTTAAGCATAGAGTAAAACTCTAATTCTTCATATATTGTCTTTAATTCTTCATAATTATAACCATTATATTTAAATTCTTCAAAAGAAACTTCTAAAGGCACTTCTCTATATATTGTAGCAAGTTCATAACTCATATAAGCATTATCTTTATCTACTTCTAACTTCTCTTTTGTTTTTCCTTTAATATTATCAATATTTTCATAAATGCCATCTAAAGAATGATATTCTTGTAAAAGTTTTAATGCTGTTTTTTCACCAATTCCTTTAACTCCCGGAATATTATCAGATGAATCCCCCATTAAGGCTTTTAAATCAATCATTCTAATTGGATCAATACCATATTCTTCCTTAAAAGTATCATTATTAAAACGAATAAAACCCGTTTGTTTTAATAATTTCATTTCCGTTTCAAAACTTATTAATTGTAATAAATCTTTATCACTAGATACAATTAGAGAATAATATTCCGGATTTTTTTCGGCCATATTAACTACTGTACCAATAATATCATCGGCTTCATATGGACACATTTCTAAATATTTAATTCCCATTGCATCAAGTATTTTTCTAGCAAGTGGCATTTGCATTTTTAAATCATCCGGAGTTTCATTTCTTCCTTCTTTATAGAAATCATATTTTTCTTTTCGAAAATTCTTACCTATATCAAACGCAACCATCATATATTCCGGATTTTCTTCATTAATTATTTTATTAATCATACCTACAAAGCCATATAATGCATTGGTTGGAAATCCTTTACTATTACGCATAATTGAACCTGTATATGCGGTTGCAAAATAAGAACGAAATAATAAATTATTACCATCAACTAAAACAACTTTTTTCATACTTTTACCACCTACTAATATTATATCTAAAAAAGCACACATTTTAAAGAAAATATTTTTGATAATAGCTTAATATAATTTATTAGGAAGTGTTGTATGTTTTTAAATTTATTAAATATGATTAAAGATATGTTATTTTTTACTGGTTCTTATGGTAATAATGTTTTTCCTCCTCCTTTATCTAGTGAAGAAGAAAATATGTATGTTGATAAAATGTTAAATGGGGATAAAGATGCAAGAAGTAAATTAATTGAACATAATCTTCGTTTAGTTGCTCATATTGTTAAAAAATTTGATAGTAAAAATACTGATACTGACGATTTAATATCAATTGGTACCATTGGTCTTATTAAAGGAATTGATACTTATAAAAAAACGCCTACCGTCAAAATAACAACATATGCAGCTCGATGTATTCAAAATGAAATATTAATGTATTATAGAAGTAATAAAAAGAATCAATATACAATTTCTTTAAATGACTCAATTGGTTATGATAAAGAAGGTAATGAAATTAATTTAGTTGATATGCTTGAAGATAAACAAGAAGATATTTTAGATACTATTCAAATAAAAGATAATATTAATTTATTATCTAAATATATGAAGAAATTAACTAAAAGAGAAAAAGAAATTATTATTAAAAGATATGGATTAAATAATGAAAAAGAATTAACTCAAAAAGAAATTGCTGATTCAATTGGAATATCAAGAAGTTATGTATCACGAATCGAAAAGAGAGCTTTAACTAAAATATTACGTGAATTTAAATTAAGAAATTAAATTGTTAAAAATATCCGCTTTATTTATAACCATTAATGTGCTTGATTAAAAAACCTCGTTTCTTGAACTTTAAAACGAGGTTTTAGCAAGCTTTATTTAATTTAATATAATAAATGGATCATCTTTTGTACCTTGTGAATTAGATAATTGAACACCTGGAGTTAAGTAGAAAACAGGACGTACACAACAATTAGTACTATTTAAATTTTGATTTCCCATAATCGTACCACCTGTATCAACAACCCTTGCATAAAAATTAACAAATTCATTGCCAGCTCGAGTACGTAACCATTCATAAATTGCTGAAGCATTATAATTATCTTTTCGAAAATATATCCATGAATTTTTAGCACTATCCCATGAAAATTTTTCACTTGAATAAGCATAAAAATAATCGTAAATATTTTGTAGTCCTATTTTAGCAGAGACATTTTCTTTGAATGAATTTTCTATTTCATACATGGTATTTCCATTGTAACTACCATCACTTGTTGTATCTCCATATTTCCAATAATTATTACTAATTTTAGTTAACCATGCATTATCATTATTTAAATATTCATAATAACTATTTCCTACAAAGATATTACTATCTCCTGAAGTGCCATTTCTTTTTCCAGTACAATTATATTGATTCGTCTCATTACATAATCCATTCAATCTATTAAATAATATAGATTTTTCCCAAGTACAATTTTCTCCATTACTTCCACATTGATATATATCGTTGTTTTTATTCCATTGAAATTTATCAATATTTTCTAGTTCTTTTATTCCTGTTTCTTTTATTAAGGCTAGTTGTCCATCATCGGTTACTCCGATTATTCGGTACATATATTTATCTATTCCATCTCCATAATTATCTCCACCTTGTGTACATTTATTAATATCTGTTGTACCAAAACATATCCAATTATTTACATTATCCGTTCCTTGATATCGATACATTCCTCCAACTAAATCAGCAGTTAATTGTTTTTCAGCATCACTTTGTCTTAATTGTTCAATTACTTTAAGTTCTCCAGGTTGAGTATCTGTTTCAGAATCTGTACTCATCTCATCCCCAACTTCAATATGACAACTTGGTTTATCTTCTAATGTTATATTTATATCTAATATTGTATCTGCTATTGCTCTTTGATCTACATCTCTATTTTCCATTACTACATCTGCTACTATTGTTGTATCACTATCTTTATTTGTTACAAATTTTACGGGATATGTTTGTATTCCATTTTTTACATCACTTATATCTAATGTTATACTTTCTTTACTATCTATTTTTGCATTACTTGCTGTTAATATTAATTTTACATCTCCCTTTTGTAAGACACTATACATCGTATTACTTACTTCTATTTTTAATGTTCCTTCACATATATATCTTTCTTCTGTTGTTGTTCCTTTAACACTTCCTCTTACTATTTCATGATTTTG
>CANQBF010000056.1 GCA_947588895.1 uncultured Bacilli bacterium
TGGAGGATGTGGGATTCGAACCCGCGACCCCCTGCGTGCAGGGCAGGTGCTCTAGCCAGCTGAGCTAATCCCCCAAAAGACATGATTATCTTATCATATATATTTAAGATAATCAAGTGTTTTCTACTTTTTTACTACTTTTATTAATCCATTTTCTAATTCTTCCAATGCTCTTCCAATATCTTTTTTACTCACATAATCGCTTAAGCGCATTTGATAATGAGATGTTTCTTGCATTTGTTTACTTCTTTTTGAAGCAACATGGACAAGCATATACTTTGAATCAACAATATTCAATAATTTATCAATTGACGGATATAACATACTATACAACTCCTTACATTAATATCTTACTAAATATTTCCGGTTTAATACAACATTTATATTAAATTTTTACATTTATTTTACTTACTAATTATCTACTTTTACTTCATACTTGCCATCTATGTATTTAACTGTAATTACATGAGAATTTAAAGGCTCTTTAGAATTTTTAGGATTGGCAACTTCTCCTTCACTATTAGTAACTACTAATTTATTATCTACTAAATCTTGAACAGAAAAAGATAAAATATTATTTTCAAATTTATCCATATTTTGTTGAGCATATACTACACTTGTTTCTTTAATAGCATTAATTGTAACTTCATATAATTCATCTAAATTAGATGTTTGAACAAATGCATATGAAACTTTATTTACTAAAATAAAATATCCTAAAGTAAATACACTTAAAACAATTATTAACGCAATTATTTTTTTATCTTTTAACATCTTCACTTCTATCACCTTCTTCACTTCTATCACCTACTTAATAACTAAATATATTATATAATAATTTTATACTTAAATTCAATATTATATATTCATTTTTCATTTAAGTTTCAAAAGAAAAAAATCTCTAAAAAGAGATTTTAAAAACAACACTTGCGGTCATAAACATTAGAAACTACATTTTCTTCGCAACTTGTAAAACATGGTGTATATGTATGTCTATATATATGATGATTTATAATTCTTGTATTACATGGCATAATATGTGGTACTTCATAATTTATATATCTATGACACACTCTTTCTTGAGGACATTCTTGAATTGGTTGACACATCATAGATTGTTGAGGCATACAGCCCATATCACATTGATTCATGCCTGCTGACATACTACCATTATCATAAGACATTTCATTATACTCAAATTTCTTTTGTTCCATAATTATTTCCTTTCTAATGTATATTATGATTAATTTGAGTTTTGGTATGGGTAATTTAATTTGCTATCTTAAAATGTATTGGTTTAACATCTTCACTAAGAGCTCTAAACTCATAACCATGTTCTTTAGCATAAGCAATTATTGTAGGTATTGCTTCAACTGTATTTTTCTTTAAGTCATGCATTAACACAATATATTTTCCTGGCTTATTGATATAAGATTTAACTGTGTTAATAATATCTTGAGTTGAATTTCTATTTTTAGAAGTATCACCACTATCAAAAGACCAATCATAATAAATATATCCTTTACTAGTCATAAGATTTGAAAGTTCAGTCATAATACCTTTGCAATGTTTTTTACTAACCGTATTAGATGAACCTCCCGGAAATCTAAATATTTTTGGATGAACACCGGTTTTTTCATAAACTATTTGCTCCATCCTGTTAAAATCATTTAAATAACTATCAACACTATCATAAACACTCCATTTATGACTATAAGTATGAATTCCAATGGTATGTCCTGCTTCATATTCTTTTCTTATTAAATCTTGATATTTAGGAAATTGATTAGTTACAAAAAAGGTTGCTTTTACATTATTACTAGCTAATATTTCTAATAATCTTTCAGTATATTGGCCAGGACCATCATCAAAGGTTAAATATAAAATTTTATCTCCTGTTGGTATTTCGTGCTCTTTTACCATTACTTTTCTCACTATTTTTGTTTCATTTTTTTGAGAGTCTAATACTGTATAAGTTACTTCATATTCTCCAACTTTATTAATATCAACATTACCATTAATTGTAATCTTTTTAGATAAATTACCATCACATGAATCAGTAGCAGTAGCCCCATATTCTGTATAGGTTTCGCCAACATATAAATTTATTGTTTGACTTCCTTGTAACGTAATTTTTGGCTTTTCATTATCAATATATTTAATTGGTGAACTTATTTCCGTTATATTATTAGAACTATCAGAAACATTAAGATATATTTTATCATTTTCTATTTTATAAGTTACATTATTAGATATATCTCCATCATAATTATCATGAGCAGTTACATCTAATTGAATTTGATTATTAGACTTACACACTTTGATGTTACCTTTGATTTCTATTGTTGGTTTACTTGTATCTTTAACAATAACATTTCTTGTTTTTGTATATGTTTTACCATTATATACTGCCTCATAATCAACTTTATAATTTCCTAATTTAGTAGTATCAACATTTGATTTAGTAGTTATATTAATTGTCTTTTTATGCAGTAAATTTTTAGCATAGGCATTTACTCCTAATTCTTTATATTCTTTTCCAACTTCTAATACTATTTCTCGATTTCCTTTTAAGTCTATAACTACTGTTGGTATCAAAAAATAGATAAGTAATGATGTTAAAGTTAAAAATATTAATATAATAAATAATACTATTTTTAATTTTGATTTCATAATACTACCACCATTTGACATCAATATTGTAGCACAAAAAAAGCCTTATGGCTTATTTATTTTGAATATTTATAAATTATTTGTCACTTTTTGCAAGATATGCTTTTGCTTGGCTAAAATATTGATAACCACTGACTATTGATAAAATCGTTGCTAATAAAATTAACATAGTATCAACTGGTATGTTTAAGAAAGAAAAAGGAATATTATTAAATAATAATAATGTTAAACCAAACATCATACATATTGTTTTTAATTTGCCTAACATACTAGCTCCGACTGCCTTGCCTTCACTTCCACATACCATCTTACAAGAATCAACTATTATATCTCTTACAATTATGACAACCGCAATAACAACAGGAATAAATCTTTCGTATGCTAAAATAATTAATAAACCATTTACTAATATTTTATCAGCAATCGCATCAGCTACTTTCCCAAAATTAGTAACTAAATTACGACTTCTTGCTATATAGCCATCAATAAAATCAGTTGCTGAAGCAATTAAAAAGATAATACCTGCTATAATATATTTTAAACTTAAAATCTCACCATTAATTAAATATTCAGGAAAAACAATTCCTAAATTATACCATGGTACTAATAATAATACTAACATTATTATTGCAAATATAATTCTAACTATTGTAATCTTATTTGGCAAATTCATTTTCATAAAATCTCTACTTTCCATAACTTATGATGTAAGCACTACTTTTATTAATTGTTATTTGATTTACAGACCAAAAAATGGCTAAAATAACTAATACAAAAATTAATATATATATTAATACATATAAACTTTTCTTACTAGCTCGTTTAGGTGCTGTATATGGTGATACAACTGAATCATTATCCCCATTTTTAGCAGCTAATTCTAATGTTTTCTCTATTTCTTTTACTGGAATTTTTGATGTAAATTCAAAAACATATTCATTAAATTCTGATAATATTTCATCAGGATTTAAACCTAAATATTTTGCATAATTATATAAATAATCTTTTAATAAAAATATATTCTTAAAAGCTCCAATTTTTCCTGCTTCAATATTTTCAAGAGCTATTTTATTGATTTCAATATCTTTACTTACTTCATCTAAATCGATTCCAGCTTCTTCTCTTGTTTCTCTTAAGAGCTCTGCAATTTCTTCCAAAATTATTCACTCCTTAATTAATAAAAATAATATTAATAAGCCATGTTCTGTTCTCAAAAATTGAGCGACAAATATTTATCTATGCAATTAAGCATTTGCTACAAAATTCATTTCTTTTGTAACAACTCCCCTACCATTATTTGGGTTTCTCACTCGCAGGGTTTACCGCGTTTCATTTGTTTGTTACCAAACAACTCGTTTCTGTGGCACTTTATATTTACTCATATCTATTAAAGATATTTTCAACGCCGTTAGCATAAAGCTACCTTAAGTTATTGTTTCCTTAAGTACGAACACTACAATCATCGCAGATTGTGTGAGCATGGACTTTCCTCTACATTACTTTCTAATATAGCATTTGTCTAAATATTATTCTTCTTTTCCAAATACTGCTTTTTCTAATTGGCTAATTCTTTTCAATAAATCAAGATTAGTTAAAGTATGTGTGTTATTTTCTGCTTCATTTTTACTAATTTCTAGTTGTTCATTTAAAGTTCTAATTTCTTTTTTTAAATTGCTATTTTCTTCAAGCAAATCTTTAACCTCTTTTTCTAATCTTTTAGTATTAGAGTTGTATGCAGTATAATCATGAATAATCATATCAAGAAAATTATCTACTTCTTGTGGTCTATATCCTCTTGCATCAATTTTAAAATCTTTGTCTAAAATATCTTTAGGAGTTAAATAAATTCTTTCATTATACATGAACAACACCTTCTAACAATGAAAATTATAAACGATATATACTTTTTTTGTCAAGTGGTTTGAATTCGATTGTATCAACCCTAATACCAGCATAATCAATCTTTTCTAGTAATTCATTTATTATATAGTCAATTCTCATTTTCCATTCACCTAATAAAATAATATCATATTTTTTATGAAAAAAAACATCTTCGACAATACATATCAATATTTTCACAACTATTTAAACCAAGAACAAAAAGAAAAACTCAATAATTAAAAATTATTTCATTTTCCTTCTAAAAGCCTCACAGCTTTTTTTCCTACTTCATTGGATTTTACTCCTCCATAGGCCATATTTCCGATA
>CANQBF010000057.1 GCA_947588895.1 uncultured Bacilli bacterium
TTTTAAAATTTTGAGTGTTTTCTCTTTTATTTTAGAAAAAATTTATTTTCCCACATCTAGTTTACTACATCAATTTACGCTTAACATATTGACATTTGAAATGTAATTAATGTATAATAACTGACTATAAACAAAGAATTTTATCTTATATATTTACTTATAAAAATATATTTGGTATAATTTTTTGTAGAATAGATATAATAATATTATAGATATTATTATATCTATATCTTTGGTCTGTTGAATTAGTTCATCGGATCAAACCCGTGTTGGCGCCAAGCGCCGCTTAAAAAAGCAAGCGTAAAGCTTTGCTTTTTTAATGTTTAAAATCTTTTTTTATTAATTTCTTTTAATATTCTTCTAATTTCATATAAATTAAAGAAATACTTCTCGCTTTTGGAAAAAGCCATTTTATTTTTATATTTATAATCAAATTTATCAATATAAGTCAACATATCAGAAACTTGAAATAATCTTTTTTCTTTATGATCAAATTCAACTCTATGTTCAAAACCTTCAAATCTAGAAAATATGGCATCTAAAATTGTTCCTAGTGCTTCTTGTCCATTGTCATAGTACATTACTATACTATCAAATTTTTCAAAAAAATTTTCATGCTCTTTAACCATATTATTAATTTCTACTGACAACTTTTGTCTCAATATTCTACTATTATCAATAAATTTTTTATTAATAATAATAGTTTTATACTTTACAGTTATTCTTCTTGAAAATTGATATATCGAATTAAATATACTTTTTCTTTTATCAATAGTAAATCTAGAATAATCTCCTCTTTTCATAATTAAGTCAGCCATATGAATCATATTTGTATATCCAATTTTTTTCAATCTATCATTTAGTTTAGTTAACTCAGGTATAATATCATTATCTTGTTCATGAAAAGTAAATGAAATACCATATAACTCTGATGCACCATTGCCAAATCCAAATTCCCCTGTTTCATCTACAAATATGTTTAATCTTTTCATGACTTTCACCTCGTGTATCCTAATTATACATTATTATTTATATTTAGTTAATATATTCAAAAAGAAAATTAACTTTATACTAAAATTTTCTTATTTATAAAATATCATAAAAATATTATTATTAATGTTATAATATTTAATATGAGGTGAAATATTAAATGAAAAAAATATATTATTATTCTACTTATGAAGATGATATTATAAAATCTAATAATCAAGATTATAAATTAAAAGATAATTATAAATGGATACATACTAATATATTTTATAAAATATTATCTTTTTTTCTTCATATATTTATAATAATATTTTCTTTTCTTTATTCTAAACTATATTTACATGTTAAAATTAAAAATAAAAAAATATTAAAAAATGAAAAAAGCTATTTCTTATATTGTAATCATACCCAAGTATTAGGTGATGTTCTTAATCCATTTTTAATATGTTTACCTAAACATCCATTTATAATATGTAGTCCATCTAACTTAGGTATTCCCTTTATAGGTAAACTACTCCCTATGGCTGGTGCCTTACCTATTCCAAATAATATCCATGACTTAATTAAATTTAAAGATGCAATTAAATATTATGTAAATAATAATCCCATAGTTATTTATCCTGAAGCTCATCTTTGGCCTTATGCTACTTTTATTAGAGAATTTCCTACAACATCACTCCACTATCCAGTGGAAGAAAAAAGAAAAGTATTTACTGCTACTACAACATATACTAAATCTAAAATATTTAAACGACCTAATATAGTTATTTATATAGATGGTCCATTTACAATTAATGAACAATTATCTAAAAAAGAAAATATTAATATATTACATGATAAAGTATATAACAACATGAAAGAAAGAAGTAAATTAAATAATTATGAATATATAACATATAAAAAGAAAGACTAATCTTTCTTTAAACCTGCTATATCACTTTTAGTAAATTTATAATCTAATTTTTTATGATATGCTTTTTCATAAGCTTCTTTTTTTTGCTTATAATCTATTTCAGCCATTATCTTACTATTTTCTCTTACTGACTTACTCAAATCCGGATAAATTGGTTTTAATACATGTACAATATAATTTACTTGATTAAATTCATCATTATCAGAAATATCCGTATCTATCATTTCCACAAAACAAGAAATAATTGGTTTATTAGCTTCTGCTGCAAACTGATAAGCTCCTCTTTTACAAGGTCTTGGTTTTCGATAATTAAACCACATTTCTTCTTCCGGATAAATTAACACATAATTATTTTTATTTAATATTTTTTGTAATTCCGGTTTAAAAGTATTAATAATATAATTTGGTCTTTTACATAAAGGTATAGTATTTAAATAATTCATTAAATATCCAACTTCTCCCGGCATAGCTAAATTAGTATCTTGAATAACAATATAAAGATTCTTTTTATATCTTTCTTTAATTAATTTTCTAATTGTTAAATTATCTAAAGGATTAAAATGATTACTTGTTATAATTGCCCCATTATTAATATCTTTAATATTTTCTATTCCTTCAATTACAATAGATTTATCTAATTTTTTACCCACACTTTTAACCATTTTAAAAGCTAATCTACTTTTCAAATAATACTTTAATTTATTTTTTCTTATTTGATAAAAATTATTTAAAACATTATCAAGTTCTTCATCACTTAACACTGGGTCATTAACTTCTACTTTTTTATTTAATTCATTATCTTCAATATTTTTCTTAATATTTTTAATAACATCTTTTTTACTTCCACCAATAATCATAATAACTAAATTCTTTCTTCTAATCCACTTTCAAATACTTTTTTAAAAGTTACTTCATTATTTGAAATTTGTCTAGCTCTTTCTACTAATTCATCTAATACTTTAATATCTTCTTCTTGGACCTTTTTTGTAAAATTTTTCTTTTCTTTTAATATTTCATCTTTAAATAAAGATTCATTAGCATACTTCCAAAAATATTCTTCATAATCAACATTATCATAATGCCAAGGTTTAGAAAATAAATTATAATGTACTATTTTAGGATTATCAAACACTAATGAGCCATTTGTTGGCATTGCATCCCAAACATTAGGAAGTAGTAAAATCTTACCATATGCCATTGCATTAATATAATCTTGGTCAGGACAAACAGTATCAAAATGATACTTATCAAGTAAATATAAGAAATGTGTTTCAAATTCTACTTCTCTTAACTTTTTCATATTCATCAAAAGAACCCCTGAATTAATATATTCATTAATTGTTACTCCAGCATTCATTTTAAAATAATTACATAATATTTCATTATCTTGACAAGAAATATCATTACAACCACCAAATAAATTATCTTTTAAATCAATATTATATAATTCTGAGATATCTCCACATATACATGTATCGCTATCAAGATAAATTGCTTTATCATATTCACTAAACATAAATGGTAAAAATATTCTAAAATAAATAGTTAACGTAAAAATATCCGTTCTAAGTAAATTTTCTTTTCTATTAGTAATAGTTTCTAATTTATTTTGCATTTTTGTAAAAATTAATTTAACATTATTTTTTTCTAAAGTTCTTAATTTCTTAATTATCTCATCATTTATTGATTCATATACAATATTAATTTCATAATTATAATTTGGTGATGCATGTTCGATTAACGACGCTAAAGCAACTGATAAGTAAGGAGCATAATTAGCATCTATTGTAAAAAATATTGGTATTATTTTATTCATTTCTTAATCCTTTCTATAATTAATTTATATTCTTCTAATACATCATCAAATGCATGCACATTTAAAATGTTATGTAATTCTTCAATTTGCCATGGTTTTATCGTTTGTTTCCGTATTTTAGGCCAAAACTTAAAAGTTGTACTAAAATGTCTAAAAATAGTTGCTTCATTTTCTTGTTTTTGTTCATTATATATTCTTGGAACAATTAACTTATATTTTACATATCTATTAAGGGCAGCTTGATCAGGTAATAATCTTTTAACATTTTTACACATTCTTCGACACTTTTCAAACAATTTAGTTTCTTTAATTAACTTCATATTTAAAAGTAATACACCTGAATTAATATACTCTTGTTTTAAAATATTCTTTTTATAAACATGACTACCATAATAATCAAGAACACCCACTAATTCATACTTTGTATTATCAATATTATAGAAATCTAAAGGATTTTTTAAACATACAACATCAGTATCTAAATATAATATTTTATCTGGAATACAAGTTACTTCATCAGCATATAATCTAAGCATACAATATGGTGTAAAAAAAGTATCGATATTAGCACTCGGCATACATTCATTTACTTCTTTTGTAATATCAATTATTTTAATAAAACTTTTTTCATTTTTCTTCTTTATTATTTCTTCTATTTCTTTAACATCTTTTTTAGTTAATGGTTGATATTTTTTATTTTCATCTTTATAAGTCATAGTTAAAACATAAATATTTAACATGTCGTTTGTATATTTTAAAATTGATAAAATAGAAATAATAAGTCCATCTAATATATTTCTATCTCCACAATAAAGTAAATTCATGTTTCTCCTCCTACACCTACATATATATAGCTATATAATAATCATCTATTTTTTTAATAATAAAATTATTTATTTTTAAAGTATCAACATTTTTAAGTCCATAAGCTAACCCTACTCCTAAAAATTTAACATAACTTTCTTTTTTAACCCACATTTTCGTAAAATCATCAACATTCTTTATTAATTTTTTCTCATCATT
>CANQBF010000058.1 GCA_947588895.1 uncultured Bacilli bacterium
TTAAAAAAATACAAATTTAATTTATATAACTTGTATTTTCTCTTATTTTTTTCCAACATTTACTTTACATCACCTTTGATTTTTCTAACTATATTATATGTAAATCTAATCAAAATTATTATTTATTGCATTTATTATTTAAGTCAGTATATAATAATATTGAAGAAAGAAAAATGTTTGTTTTATTTCTTCTACTATTAGGACAAAAAAAGAGACATCTAATTATGTTAGGTGCCTCAGTCCAATTATTTTTGGGGAAGGCGCCTATTCATAGTTGAGTAGGCGCTATTTTTTAATCCTTGTTGAGAATTAACAAAATTATTTTCTTAAATAATTTTTTGTAGTGATAGAAATATATATCTTATTATAATTCGTTATACAATTCGTAAGGTATTTTTAAGATTTCTTTTATGTAAAGTGGTCTTTTATTAATTATTAATCTATTTGGCCTATAACTTGCCATCCAACTTTGAGGAACACATGAATTAATATTATCTGTTTCATATTCTGATTTTAATCCTAATAAACAATAACAATCTATATATAGTTTACAAAGCCCATAGTCACCATCATATTTACTGAAATCTATTTTTTCCTTTATATCATATAGAATAGTATTTTTATTAGCTGTTAGTAAATCTATTATATATTTAAAACTATTAATTCTTTGTAATAATTCGTGTTTTTCTTTTGATTGATTTTCCAAAATTCTATTAAATTTTTCGATATTGTTTTTCATAAATTTATATTTCTTAGACTTTGATTTTATGTAAGTTGGAAAAAACATATCTAAATTTATTTTATGTAATCCTACTAAATGATAAAAATTGTCATTATTAAATTTTATTACTATAGGTTTTTTGGTGCCTCTATCGATTACATATACGTATTTTTTTAACTCTTCATAAGTTTCAATTAATTCTTTTAACATTTTTATACCTCCTAATAAAAAAGAACCTATCATTAAGATAAAGTCCTTTTAGTAGCAGCCTATTTGATAGGCAAAAAGCCTTCTATTTTTCGTTATTATAGTTATACTATAACCGCCGAAGCTAGGCTGGGGCTACCATCTCCCGTCAATAATAGTATATGAAAAATCATTTACTATTATCAATTTAATTGTAACATTTTTTTTAAAATATGTAAATCAATTTAAATTGTAATATTTATTTTATGCTATTTTTATCGCAAAGTCAATGACATTTTGCTTTTAAAAGTCACACATTTTATATCAATTTTTTAATAAGTATAGAAAATAAAAAATAAAAAGCATTGACACAAGCTATATTATTTGCTATGTTTATATCGAATAGTATCTAAGAAACTTTTGAAGCCTTAGATCATTCAATGCCTAGTTATTAATAACTAGGTTTTATTTTTCTATAAATTTTTGCTTTAAAACGTCATTATTAAGTTTATATAAAATAATGAAAGCAGAGTAAATAAAAATATGGAGTTATTTCCATATGAATTGTTTTACAATGAATACCTATTAATTTTTTGCTATATCCATTTGCTATACTATCAATCAAACAAAGTCTATTATAAAGTATTATTTTTCTTAAATAATTATTGATAAATAAAATTAATTAGATTAAAATTATATTAAGAGTTATTGAAGGGATTAAAGTATGATGGATAATTTTGTACCAGATATATATGCACAAAGTATATATACTATTAATTATAAAAAATTAAAAAAAAGAGGAATTAAATGTTTATTATTTGATTTAAATAATACTTTAACTAGTTATGATAATGATTATCCCACTGATGAATTAAGAGAATTAATATTTGAGTTAGAAAAAAATTTTAAAGTTATAATACTTTCTAATAGTGGTAAAGATAGAATAAGACCATTTAAAGAAAAATTAAATATTGATGCTTCTTATCATTCATTAAAACCATTTAAAGGAAAGTATAAAAAAATTATGGATATCTATAATTTTAAAGATACAGAAATAGCTACAGTTGGTGATATACTAGTTACTGATGTTCTAGGAGGTAATCGAATGAACTTTACAACAATATTAGTTAATTCGATTAGTGAAAATGAACCATTTATAACTAGATTAATTAAAATAATAGATAATAGAATAAGAAAAAAATTAAATAAAAAAGAATTAGTGGTAAGAGGTAAGTATTATGAGTAAGTGTGTTGGATGTGGAGTAAAAATACAATATGAAGATGAAAATGCTTTAGGTTATTCTCCTAAAAAAGAAAGTAGATATTGTCAAAGATGTTTTAAAATTAGACATTATAATTTAGAAATTAAAGTTGATAATGTTGATAATAGTGATATTATCAACAAAATAAATAAATTAAAGGGTTATACTTTATTTGTTACAGATTTATTAAGTATTAATGATAGTTTAATTAATACTTTTAAAAGTATTAAAAATAATAAAGCATTAATTATTAATAAGTGTGAAATTTTACCTAAAAATTTAAAGTTAAGTCATTTAGAAGCAAATATTAAAAGAGTATATGATATTAGTGATGAAGTAATATTTATAAGTGTTAGAAAGTCATTATATTTAAATAAAATAATTGATTTAATTCAAGATAATAAAATAGTTATTATGTGTGGAGAAACTGGTTCAGGTAAATCTTCTTTAATTAATAAATTATTTGGTAGTGATTTAACAACAAGTGAATATGATAATACTACTTTAGATTTTATTAAAATAAAGGGAGAAGATAATACGATAGTATATGATACTCCAGGTTTAATAATAAATTCTAATAAATTAAATTATTTCTTTACTAGATGTTATACTTTTAAATTAAATAATAAATATGTTTTAAAAGTAGATGATTTATTAATATATGGTAAAGGAGTAGTAACTTTATATTTAAATCAACATGCAGATCGTTCAACATTTAAAAGAAAAGTAGATTTAGAATATACAAATGTTATAAATAAAAATAGTGATATTATTATTAATAATGGTTTTATATTTGTTAAAGCTAATGCTAATATAAAATCAAATAAAGAATTATTATTAAGAGATTCAATTATTAAACAATAAGAAGATGGTGTAGTATGGGTAGTATTAAAGTAATGAGTGAAAATTTAGCTAATAAAATAGCAGCAGGAGAAGTTATTGAAAAGTGTGCATCGATTGTTAAAGAATTAGTAGAAAATAGTATTGATGCTAAAGCTCATAATATTAAAGTTAATCTTGTTTCAGGGGGCTTAAAAGAGATTAGTGTTATTGATGATGGTATTGGTATGGATAAAGAAGATGCTAAATTAGCTTTTTTAAGACATGCTACGAGTAAAATATATAAAGATGATGATTTATTTTTTATTAATACTTTAGGATTTAGAGGTGAAGCTCTTCCATCAATTGCTAGTGTTTCTGAAGTAGTAATGGAAACTTGTAAAAATGAAGTTGGAACCCTTATTCATATTAAAGGTGGTAATTTAATTGAAGAGGGTAATTCTAATGCTCGGATTGGAACTAAAATAACAGTAAGTAATTTATTTTATAATACTCCAGCTCGACTAAAATATTTAAAAAGTGAACAAACTGAACTTGCTAATATTACTAGTTTTATTGAAAAATTAGCTTTAGCTAAACCAAATATTTCTTTTACTTTAACTAATAATAGTAATACTATTGTTAAAACTAGTGGTACTAATAATTTACTTAAAACCATTCATGAAATATTTGGTTTAAATATTTCAAGTAAAATGTTAGAAATTAAAAATTATAATGATGATTTTGAAATAAGTGGTTATGTTTGTAAACCAGAAATATTAAAATCATCAAGAAATAATTTAATTACTTTTATTAATGGAAGAGTTATTAGAAATAATGATATTAATAGAGCGATTAATGATGCTTATTATACTTATAAACCTGATGGTAAATATCCGGTTGTAGTTATTAATATTGAAGTAGATCCAACTTTAGTTGATGTTAATATCCATCCAACTAAACAAGATGTTAAAATAAGTAAAATTAATTCTTTATATGATTTATTATATAATACTATAAAAGATACTTTATATAATAATTTATTAATACCTGATGCAATAAAAAAAGAAGATAATACTTATTATAAAGAAGAAGTAAAAAATAATACTTTAATTGAAGATATTAAAGGTAGTCAAACAACATTTGATTTTAAAGATATAGATACACCAGTTAAGAATGAAGAATTTAAAAGTTTAGTGTTGTATCCAGTGGGACTTTGTTTAGGTACTTATATTGTTTGTGAAAATGATGAAGGTATATATTTACTAGATCAACATGCTGCCCAAGAAAGAGTTAATTATGAAAATTATTTAAATAATTTAAAAAATGAAGAAATAACAATTACTAATTTATTAATACCAATTACTATTGAATTATCTTCATCAGAATATCAAGAATTTTATAATCATCAAGATATATTTAATAATATAGGTTTTAAATGGGAAGAGTTTGGTATTAATACCATTAAAATACTTAGTCATCCAACTTGGTTAAAAGTTGGATATGAAGAAGAAAGTATTCGTAAAATAATAGATTTAATTATTAATTTACAAGGAGATTTTGATGTTATTAAGTTTAGAGAAAATGTTGCTATAACACTTGCTTGTAAAATGGCTATAAAAGCTAATGAACATATATCTATGTTAGAAATAGAAGGTTTACTTAATAATTTAGTTAAATGTGATAATCCTTATAATTGTCCTCATGGAAGACCAACAATTATTAAATTTAGTATTTATGATTTAGAAAAAAT
>CANQBF010000059.1 GCA_947588895.1 uncultured Bacilli bacterium
TGTTGGTGTATTTAGTCTTACAATGGCTTATTTTAATTGGACACGTAGTTTAAAATCTAAAACAGTTTTAGAAAATACTATTATAAATAGAGATAATCGTTTTGCCGTTTATGTAAGAGAAAATACAAGTTCGGATTATGAGTTTTATAATAAAAGTAATGTTTGGCCATTTGATGAATATAAATATGAGAAAGCTAAATGTTATTTTCGTGATGGTACTGAAATGAGTGAATCAGAAGTAAAGAACATGATTACAATTTTAAGACCACAAATATTTTTGGATACAAATTCAGCAGTACAATGCGATATTTATTTTGTTAAAGGAGTAGAATATAGCAATTTAAGTGTATTAAAAGCTAATGATGCAAAAAAGCAAATATCTACGAATTTAGTAGGTGGAATGTATCGATATCAAGGTACAACTGATGTTAATAACTATATATGCTTTGGTACAAGTAATAAAGCAACATGTACAAGTAATCAATCAACATTTATGTATCGGATAATTGGAGTAACACCTGCTGATAATTTGAAAATAATGAAAGAGACTGATTTAGGAGTTATAAATTGGCTTGAAAATGTTACACAAACAATTAGTTCTGAAAAATATTATAATAGCCATATATATAATCAATTAAATGGGGCAGCATTTTTAAATAATGGTACATACGTACCAAGTGGCTGGATTAGTAAAATATTTGCTTATAATTATTATAATGGATATTCAAATAATTTTGCTTCTATTACGCCAGATGAAGTGTATAAAATTGAAACTGGTTTGGAAAATCCAAAAATTTTTGGAGTTGAAAATAATAATCCAACTAATATAGTCGGACCATTATGGAAAGCCAATACCTTTATGATTGGACTTCCATATGTTCATGATTATTTATATTCAATAGCTAACAATACGAGTAATTGTAGTTCAGCAAATAGCTGTCGTTCTTGGATGACATATTCGAGCAGTTATCCAACAATGAGTACTTGTGGACAATATGGAGATAGCAATCCTTATCCACCATGCGGTCTTTGGTATATTGGTAAAGATTCTTCAATTAAACTTACCGGATCTACCCCTCAACAATATTTAAGTGATACTTTGAATACTAGACCAACATTTTATTTAAATTCTGACATTACAATATCTGGTGGTACTGGTTCAAGTTCGGATCCATATTTAATTAACTAATTATATCTTTAATGATATATATGAAATGCAATAGAAAGGATTTAATCAATCTATAAAATTTAACTAATTTCTATAAGATTGATAATAAGTGTATTATGAAAAATAAAAAAAAGATAAAAATATTGGCAATATTATTAGTATTAATAGAAATTATATGTGTTAATATGACGTATAAAAGTTATAATAATAAAATAAAAGAACAAAAAACTGATAATACCATTAATAATATGTTTTCTATTCGTATATTACAATCAACTCCAAATGGTAGTGAATGGGTTGATTACGATAAAAACACTTGGCCAGGAAGTGATTATAAATTAAATTTGGATAAAACACAATGCTATGATAGAGTACTATCAATGGTTGATGTTAAAAATGTATTTAAATATGAAGGCAATCAAGTAAAAGTGGTAGCTAATAAATCGTTGAGATGCTTTCTATATTTTGATTTGGTAGATATGCCTCCAGTAATAAAAGATATAGTAGAAAAAAATAATGATGGTTCAACTCTTGAAGTTAAGGTAGATGCTACTGATGATAAAGGTATTAAACAATGGTGTTATTCATATAAACTTAAGGGAACAGATAGTTTTAATGAACCAGTTTGTACATCTAGCGATACTCATAAATTTGAAGGATTAACAGCTAAGAAAACCTATACGGTTAAAGTAACAGTAAGTGATAAGGTTAATCCACCAGTAGAAAAGCAAAAAGATTTTACAATGAATAATAAGAGGTGTGGATTATATGCTGATTATATAAGTGATGTAAAACAGTATGATTTATATAGATACTATGGACAAAAAACACAAGTAACAAATAATTATATTTGTATAGGAACATATGATAAAAGTGAATGTATAAAAAATCCTAAAAAATACTTGTATCGTATATTAGGAGTAGATGATGATTGTAACATGAAAGTTATGTTAAATACTACAGTTAATGTTTACAAAGATTATTTACTGGAGCCATCTTCTTCACCAAATTTTAAATGGGAAACTAAACCATCATTCAATGAACTCAATGGACAAAAAATATTGATCTCTGCGCCATCGCAAGATCATCCGCAAGCTGTATATTCCGAGCCAAAATTTATTAATAGTGATACTTATGATTATTTAAAAGAAAATTCTGAATGGTATAATAAAATTATGACGTATACATGGAAATTTAATATTGGAGGATATAAATATCCTGAAGGTTATATTTTTGCTTCAAGTGGTGATGGTTTTGGTACTGGTGCTGTTAATATTTCGGCTAAAGTTGTATTACCTTATATAGTTGATTATGTTTATTCTATTAGTAAAAATGGTTATAATTGCGAAGGAAGTTATTATGGTGGAAGGTTGACCGAGAATACAAGTACAACATGTAAAAATTCATGGTTAAGTGATTATGATTTGAAATTTATGGATATTGCTGGATTTAGCTATGGTGGTTCGGACATTGGTGCTTTATCATCAGCTTGGGCTTCTTCAAAAGGAACATATTATAGTTTAAATGATAATCATTTCTTGGGTGGAGATGTTTATCCAGTATTTTATTTAAGCAACAGTAAAATTGATGGCTCAAGTTTAGGTACTAAGACTGATCCTTACATGATAGTAAAATAATAAAAAAGGATTGTAGAAAAAAACTACAATTTTTTTGTGCATTTTTTTACACTTATTATGTAGAATTTATTATAAATTTCTTTACTTAAAAGCAATATTATAGTAAAATAATGGTAGACAGTGGATAAATGTGGTAGAAAGTGGGTGATAGTAAATGTTCATGGGTGAATATCATCACAACATCGATGAAAAGGGAAGATTAGTTATACCAGGAAAATTTAGAGGCAATGAAATTAATAAAATCGTTGTCACTAGGGGTATTGAGAAATGTCTTTATATTTATACTACTGATGAGTGGAATAAATTAGTTTCTAAATTAAGTACTCTTCCTTTTACGAAAAAAGATGCAAGAACATTTACTAGAGCTATTTTTGCCAGTGCCTCTGTATGCGAATTCGACAAAATGGGTCGAATCAATATTACCTCCCCATTGGTTAGCTACGCCGGTTTAACTAAAGAATGTGTTATAATCGGCGTAAATGACCGTATTGAAATATGGGATAAAGATAGCTATGAGTTATTGATGAATGAAAATAGTGATAAACTAGATGATATAGCTGAAAATCTTTTTGGAGTTTCAAATGAAACATTATAGTGTCATGTTAAATGAAGTTATTGAAGCTTTAAATATTAAAAGTGATGGTATATATGTTGATGCAACTTTAGGATATGCTGGAATGAGTAAAGAAATATTAAAAAGATTGGATAAAGGACTACTTATTGCTATTGATGAAGATCTTGATGCTATTAAATATTCAGAAAATGTATTGCAAAATATTGGTGGTAATTATAAAATAATAAATGATAACTTTGTTAATTTAAAAGAAATATTAAATAAGTTAAATATAACAAAAGTTGATGGTATTATTTTTGATTTAGGTTTTTCTTCTCCGCAAATAGATGAAGATCAAAGAGGATTTTCATTTATGAGTGATGCTGTGTTAGATATGAGAATGAACTTAAATAATAAAGTAAGTGCTAAAGATATTGTTAATACATATAGTGATGAAAAATTATGGGATATATTTTTCAAGTATGGGGAAGAAAAATTATCTAAAGTGATAAGTAAAGAGATAGTAAATGCTAGAAAAATAAAAGAAATAGAAACAACTTTAGAATTAGTAGAAATTATTAAGAAAGCAGTTGGAGCTAATTACTTTTATAAACAACATCCAGAAAGGAAAATATTTCAAGCTTTAAGAATTGAAGTAAATAAAGAATTAGAAGTATTAGAAAAAGTATTGCCAATAGCAATAGATTCATTAAATAAAAATGGTAGAATAGCAGTTATTACTTTTCATTCATTAGAAGATAAAATAGTTAAAAAAAAATTTAAAGATAATAGTGAAATAGATGAGATGGTTAAAGGACTACCAAATATTCCAAAAGAATATTTGCCAAAAATTAAATTAATAAATAAGAAACCAATATTACCTAGTACTAAAGAATTAGAAGAAAATAGTCGTAGTCATAGTGCTAAATTAAGAATTATAGAAAGGATATAAGAAATGGAAAAAAAGGGTAAAGTAAGATTTTTAAAAGGCGAAAAATTAATGTATGTGATATTAGTATTATTACTTATTGCTATACCAGTTGCTAATGTATTTTCTAAGTCTTTATTAAGTGAAACTAATATTAAAACTGAGAAAATGAAAACTAAGATTGAAAAATTAGAGAGTAATAATGAAAGTTTAGAAATGCAAATTAATGAACTTGTTAGTTTAGAAAATATTCAAAAAATAGCTGAACGTTATGGCCTTTCTTATAATAGCGATAATATTGTTAATGTTTCAAGTGATATAGAATATAGTACAAAATCTAATGTTAGTAAAAAACAATATGGATTAAAACCATATATTTATTATTCATGTGAATATGCTGACA
>CANQBF010000060.1 GCA_947588895.1 uncultured Bacilli bacterium
ATACAATGACTGAGGAAGAAGAAGAAGCATATTTTAGAGAAGATGGCATAAGAGAGCTAAAAAAGGAAGTTAGAAAACAAGGCATTCTTGAAGGTATAATGAAGATAGCTAAAATAATGCTTAAAGCAAATGAACCAGTAGATAAAATTAGTAAATATACTACTTTGTCAATTGATGAAATAAACAAACTTCAAAAAGAAATAAAAAATAAGTAATCCGTGGTATAATTAAAACGGAGAGTGATAAAATGACTATTTTTATAGCGGCAGACCATCGAGGTGTTGAGGCCAAAAAAGAAATAAGTAAACATTTAGAAAATAATGGAATTAAAGTTACGGAAATTGGACTTCCCAATTATGAACTTGACCATTATCCAGATTTTGCTTTTAAATTAGGAAAGTTAGTACGAGAAACAAAGGATTCGATAGGTATTTTAATATGTGGTAATGGTGTTGGTATGAGTATTGCTGCCAATAAAGTAAAAGGTATAAGATGTGTAAAAGCTAATTCCGTGGATGATGCTTTTAAAGGAAGACAACATAATGGTTGTAATGTTTTAGCTATTGGAGCTGGTACTAATATTGAACTTTTAAAAGAAATTGTTGATACTTTTATTTCAACCAAAGAATCAAATACGAAAAGATATTTAGAAAGAATTGAAAAAATCATAAAATACGAAAATGGTGAATATAATGAACTATAAGATATATTTATATGCTATATTTCTATTTATGAGTATATATATGTTATCAGGTATTAATTTTGAAAAATTTATGCGAAAAAATAAAGTAATTGAAGCTCGCTTATTGATTATGACTTTAGGTTTTATTTTTTCTTATTTATTAACTAATTTTGTTATAGATTTTTTAAATTTATAAAGGAGCTAAAATGCAAAATAGAATACTATTAATAATAACTGGTATTTTAAGTATTGTATTAATTATAATAAGTAGTAAGATTGATACTACTTTTTTTAATACTAAAATCAATAATAATATTAATGTTAAAGATAGTAATACTAATAAGATTAGTAGTATGGAATTAGAAGAGTATGTAATTGGAGTAGTTGCAAGTGAAATGCCGGCTTCTTTTGAAATGGAAGCATTAAAGGCTCAAGCTATTGCAGCAAGAACATATGCTGTTTATAAAATTTCTAATAGTAAGAATGACTTTGATGTGGTAACAGATGTTTCTAATCAAGGATATATTACGATTGATGAAATGCATACGAAATGGCAAGATAGTTTTGATATTTATTATAATAAAATTAAAGAAGCAGTAAATACAACTAAAGGAATGGTTATGAAATATAATGATAAAATAGTGGAAGCATATTATTTTGCTATGAGTAATGGTTATACTGAAGATGTTAGTTTAGTATTTAGTGAAGATTTAGAATATTTAGAAAGTGTAGAATCAAAATATGATAATAATAGTTTAAATAATTTTGAAGTTACTACCAAGTTTACTAAAAAAGAAGTTTGTCAAAAATTAGATATAGATTGTACTAAATTTATAATTGGGGATATTGAAAGAAGTGACACAAATCGAGTAAATAATATTACGATTAATGATAATAAAATAAAAGGTACTACTTTTAGAATGAAGCTAGGATTACGTTCAACTGATTTTGATATACAAATAAATAATAATGATATTGAAATTACAACAAGAGGATATGGACATGGAGTAGGTATGAGTCAATATGGCGCTAATGGAATGGCTAAAGCAGGAAGTACATATGATGAAATATTAAAACATTATTATCAAAATATAGATATTACAAATATTTAAATGTATAAATAAAATAAATTCCGTCAATACTTTTAGTAGGACGGTGAATTATTAATGGGTAAAAGAAAGTTAAGAGGATTTGTATTACCAACTATTTATGTAATTATTACAGTTAGTATTTTTGTGGGAGTTATGTTATTAGGTCAAAGTTTTATGTTTGAACCAAGTGATTATGATTATGGAGTAGGAGCATTAACTGATACGTCTAAACCAGTAACAAGTGAAGATGTTAAGGCAGATGTTAATATTTTAGCTCCAGTAGGAAGTAATATTCCTATAACGGTACATTTTTATAATCGAGATGATAATGAAGAATTACAACAAAATAGTTTAATTTATTATGCTAATACTTATATGCCTAATACTGGAATTCTTTATACAAGTGATACTGAATTCCCAGTTGCAGTGGTATATGAAGGAAAAGTAAGTGAAATTATTGATGATGAATTTTTTGGTCAATGTGTTGTTATTGAGCATAATAGTAATTTAAGAACCTATTATTATGGGCTTAAAAATATTGAAGTAAAAGTTGGTGATGAACTTACAACTGGTGCGATACTAGGAATGTCTAATAATAATACAATAATGAATGATAAAAATACATTTTTATTAGAAACATATTATAATAATGAATTAATTAATCCGGAAAACTTTATTGGTACTAAAATAACTGATTATAATTAAAATAGTCCCTTTGGGGATTATTTTTAAAGGAGATAAAAAATTATGGAAAATATATTATATATAGATGATTATATAAATTTATATAATAAAAATATAAATAAGATAATTGTATATAAGCCATATAAAAATACTTTAAATAAAGGAAGAATAATTGATAGAGAAAAGTTTATTAAATTATATAGTAAGTTATTAAAAGAATATAAACTAAATAATCATATATTTGGAAATAGTATTAAAGTCATAATAAATAATAATATTAATAAAGAAGATATTAATTTAATAAAAATAGTTTTAGAAGAATTAAATTATCAAAATATTAGTTTTGTTAAAGAAATAAAATATTTAAATATAAATAGTAAAAGTATATATGTATGTTTTAATAATAATTATTTTTATTTATATTATTTAGATGATTTTGGTAATATAAAAATGCTTATGTATGATTATAATAAAATTAATTTATTATTAGTTAGTAAAGTAATTAAATATTTAAATAAAAAAGAAATATATATATTTGGTAAAAATTATCAAGAATTAATTAATATTTTAGATAAATATAAAATAGATTATTATTACTATTATGATAGTGATAATTTAATATTAAAAAAAATAATAAATGATAAATTAGTGTAAAATAGAAAATTTATAAAAATTTTATCTTTTATTTTTAGTATATTTTTGGTATAGTTAGATAGTCAGTGTTGAATAATGTCGAATTTTGGATGACTATTTTTGTTGCTAGATTACTCACTTTATGACATAATGAGATTGTAAAGAAAAGAGGTGGGTAGTATGCATGGCAAAGTAAAATGGTTTAACAACGATAAGGGATATGGTTTTATTGAATATGAAAACTTAGAAGATATTTTTGTTCATTATTCAGCTATAGTTAAAGATGGCTATAAAACATTAAGTGAAGGAGCCCTTGTAAATTTTAAACTTATTGAAACATCAAAAGGATTACAAGCAATTGATGTAGTTGAAGAACAAAAAACAACAGTATAATTTTTTGTAATCAAACTTAGTAGTAAAATTTGAATATTTAATAAATATTTAAATATCCCCAAAATCAAGGTTGTATTTGAAGATTTTGGGTTTTTTTATGATATTATTTGTTTTGTTTCTTATGAAATTTTTAATATTTATAGTTTTAAAGCATACAAAAGATAGGCATTGTTAAAATGTCTTTTTTATTTGGTATTATAATATTTTTCATTCTTTTCTATCTCTAAATTATTTCGGCTGTAAAAAAATTCTATTCAGAGTCTTCCTCCAATCTTTTTTCTATATCCTCAATGCTTGGCAATGTATTTTCTAAATACTCAGGTATTTCAGATAATATTTTATATTCACTTACGCCAATAGGTTTATTTATATCTTTCAAGGCCAATTCTGCAGTTATTTTCTTTTTATCTTTGCAAAGTAATATTCCAAATGTTGGGTTATCTTTTTCATCCTTAATATATTTATCGACAGCACTTAAATAAAAATTAAGTTTGCCTGCATATTCTGGTTTAAATTCAGTTGTCTTTAATTCTATAACTACATAACTTCTGACTTTTAAATTATAAAATAATAAATCAATATAATAATCTTCATTTTCTATTTCTAAATGATATTGCCTTCCAACAAATGCAAATCCATTACCTAGTTCTAATAATAACTTGGTAATATTAGTAGTTAATTCTCTTTCAATATCAATTTCTTTCACGTCTTTATCAGCAGTTATGAAATCGAAAATATAAGGATTCTTTAATAATTCTTTTACTTGTTCATTATTTGGCTTTGGTAAAGTTTCATCAAAATTAGTAGTTTTATTTTCTAAAAG
>CANQBF010000061.1 GCA_947588895.1 uncultured Bacilli bacterium
AGCCATGTAATTTATTACATGGTACTTGACACTCGGGGGGGGTATTATATAATTATCTTATAAATAAAAAATAAACATAAGTTATTAACAACAAGATAGAAAGGGTTAGGATAATGAAAAAAATAAGAGTGAAATATTTTATAGTAGGAATGTTATTAATATTAGAAATAGTATCATTAACATTAATGTATAAAAGTAGTCATAATAAAGAAATAGTATTAGATGAAGTAAAATTAAAAGAATTTTTAAAAAATAATATGATATCAATAATGACAGATGAAACAGGCAATGGAACATATACAGAATATACTTCAAGTAGTACATTTCCAAGTAACTATATATACAATGCTAGTAAAAGTCATTGCATAAATGAAAAAGGTAGTATAGTAAAAGATGTGTTGACATATGATGGAACAAAAGCAGTATTGACATCCAATGAAGGAATGCATTGTACATTATATTTTGATAAAACAATGCCGTTAAACCAATTTTGTGATGGACAAGCAAATATGGGAGCTTGTATAGCAAATAAGAAAAGCACAATAGGAAGAGTAGAAAATATGACATCAAGTGAAGTAGGAGGAATGTATAGATATCAAGGAACAGATAATGTAAATAATTATATATGTTTTGGAACAAGTGATAAAAGTAAATGCACAACTGAAGAAGGAATAGATAAATATATGTACCGAATAATTGGAGTAACACCTGATGGAGAATTAGCCTTAATAAAAGAAACAGTAGTAAAAGAAAATGGTACAACTACATCATTCCAATGGAACGATAAATATGACACAAGCACAAGTCAATGTGGAGCCGATGGTTCTTTATGTACATGGGCAACTTCCAAACTATACAATAGATTAAATGGATTATGTAAAGAAGGTAATCCAAATTGTTCAGGAACTGGAGAAGGTAGTAAAGGACAAACAAATATCTTTATAGGAAATAATTACTATGAATATTTAAGTAATAGTACATGGTTAAATAAAATAGATGAAACTCATAAATGGAAATACGGAGATACAAATAAAAATAATGGTAATTATGACGGAGATACCATATATAAAATAGAGAATGTATTTACAAGTAGTGTAGAAGCCAAAATAGGATTACAATACCTACACGATTATTACTATGCCTACCCAAATGGAAGTCCGGGAGGTTATGACACAGCCAAAAACGCATGGATCTTCTTCCAAAAAGATGGCTATAACTCCGGAATATCATCTGAATGGCTAATAATTAAATACGGCGTCCTTACCTCTGTCAGAGCATGGTGTGTGACTTCGAGCGGAATTATGAGCCACAATTACCTGCGCGGCTACATAGGCGTGCGCCCAGTTTTCTATCTAAAATCTGATATAGTATTAAAATCAGGAAGTGCAGGAAGTAAGACTGATCCATATATAATAGATGGAACACCAGATCTAATATCACTAGGAGAATTTTGTGATGGACAAACAAATATGGGAACATGTTTGAATGCTAAAAAAAATTCAATTGGATTAGTAACAAATATGACAGCAGTTGAAGTTGGAGGAATGTATCGTTATCAAGGAACAACTAATGTTAATAATTATATATGTTTTGGAACAACTGATAAAAGTAAATGCATAAGTGGTGGAGATGCATATGGAGATGGAATAGATAAATATATGTATCGAATAATTGGAGTAACCAAAGATGGCCAATTAGTTTTGATAAAAGAAACAACAATAAAAGAAGAAAATGATGTAGGCTTTGAATGGTCAATAAATTGTGCTGCTGATGCCTCAAAATGTTTATGGAATAACACAAGATTGTTTAATAGAATAAATGGATTATGTACATCAAGTAATGCAAATTGTAGTGGAATAGGATCAGGTTCAAAAGGCCAAACTAATATATTTATAGGAAATAGTTACTATGAATACCTAGCTACAGGAAATACATGGTTAAATAAAATAAATCCTCATAATTGGAAATATGGTGAGGTAACAAGTAATGGAAATTATAATGGTGATAGTGCGTATGCAATAGAAAGTCAATTTACAGATAGTATACCAGACGCCAAAATAGGATTACAATATATCCACGATTATTTGTATGCCTTTCCAAACGGAAATCCAATAAATGCTGAAAATGCTAAAAATTCATGGATATTCTTTATGAAAGATGGTTATAATGTTCAAATGTATGATTATTTAATGGATACGAATGGTTTATCTACTTCTACGCCTTCTACAGTCTCTATAAATCCTAACGGAGCAGTAATTTATTCTTATTATACTGGTATTTATGGTACTCGTCCAGTATTCTTTCTAAATTCAACAGTCAAAATAAATAATGCAGAAGGTAGTAAAACAGACCCATTCATAATTACTAATTAATTAAATCGTCAACGAAGACGTTAAAATAGAATAAACTTAACCCTGAGAGATAGAAATATCTCTCTTTATTTTTACTTTAATATTTATAAAAACTATGATAATATAAGTTAAGATTAAAGAAGGGATTATTATGATTTATTTAGATTATAGTGCTACAACACCAGTTAATAAAGAAGTATTAGATAGTTTTGTAAATGTTAATGAAAAATTTATTGGTAATGCTAATTCTTTACATAAACTCGGGTTAAATATTAATAAATTAGTTAATGATGCAACTAAACAAATAGAAAATATATTAAATTTAAAGAATAAAGAAATAATATATACAAGTTCTGCTAGTGAAGCAAATAATTTAGTATTAAAAGGAGTATGTAATAAATACTATAATAGAGGAAAAAAGATAATTACTACTAAATATGAACATTCATCAATAATAGAAACTTGTAAATACTTAGAAACTAAAGGTTTTCAAATAGTTTATGTTAACTCTAATGAATATGGAATAGTTGATTTAGATGATTTAGCAAATAAAATGGATAATGAAACAATATTAGTAAGTATATGTCATGTTAATAGTGAAATAGGTATAATTAATCCTATTGATGAGATTGCTAAAATAGTAAAGAAGTATCCTAAATGTTATTTTCATAGTGATTTAACTCAAAGTTTTGGTAAATTACCAATTAATTTTGATAATCTTGATTTTGCTAGTATTTCAGCTCATAAAATATATGGATTAAAAGGAATTGGTGCTTTAATTAAAAATGAAAAAATAGAATTAGAACCATTAATTCATGGTGGAAAATCAACAAGTATTTATCGAAGTGGAACTCCCGCTCATCCTTTAATTGTGTCTTTTTCTAAAGCAATAAGATTAATTTATGAAAATATAAATAATAATTATAATTATGTATTAGAGTTAAGTAACTATTTGCAAAATAAATTAAGTAATATTAATAATGTAGCAATTAATAGTAATAAATATTGTTTACCATATATTTTAAATATCAGTGTTTCAAATATTAAATCTGAAACATTAATGCATGCTTTAGCAGAATATGATATTTATGTATCTACTAAAACAGCTTGTAATACTGATGATTATAGTATTAGTGTTTATGAACTTACTAAAGATATGAATAAAGCTAAATCTAGTTTACGAATAAGTTTATCTCATTTAACAACAAAAGAAGAATTAGATATATTTATTGATAAATTACAAATATGTATTGCAAAGTTAGGATAGTCATTTGAACTTTTCAAATTTTTCCTTTAAACATAATTTATTAATGGGAGGGAAAAATGAATAATGTTGAACGTGCAAGATGTATTATTGAAAACTTTAACAAAAACTATCGACCACAAGGCTGTTGTTGCATTGTCCCAGTTAATGGAGGTGGAAGCGGTATGACTCCAACTTTACAAATAGGTACAGTTACAACTGGTGAACCAGGAACTCCAGCTGCTGCTAGTATTACAGGTACTGCACCTAATTTTATTTTAAATTTAACAATTCCACAAGGTCCAACCGGCCCAACAGGTCCAGCTGGTGCCACTGGAGTTACTGGTCCTATCGGTCCTGAAGGTCCAATCGGTGCAACAGGCGCAACGGGTGCTACTGGTGATACCGGAGCTACAGGTGCAACTGGAGCCACTGGTGCTACAGGTCCAGCTCCTGAATTATCAATAGGTACTGTTACAACTGTTGGTCCAGATGAAGATGCAGCCGTTACTATAGATGGTAGTGATGGTGTATATACTTTAAGTTTTGATATACCACAAGGTGCAACTGGTGCGACCGGAGCAACTGGAGGAGCCGGAGGTTAATAGATAAGGGTTACTTAGGTAATCCAGCTTTAAGGAGTGAAAAATAAAAAGCACTCCTTTTTAAGTGAAAATATAGAGAAAAAGATAAAACAAAAAATTTT
>CANQBF010000062.1 GCA_947588895.1 uncultured Bacilli bacterium
ATACGATTTATATATTAAATAAACTGAACATATTTCTACTACCACTAATAATGTAATTATTATTTTCTTACTTACTCTCATATTATTATCCTACCTTTTATTTTATAAGATAATTATATAATACCCCCCCCGAGTGTCAATATTTTGCTTCAAAAAAACTGATATTTTTCATACCAGTTAAAATTATCTTGAATCTACCCTACAACTTGTAGTATACTATTTACAGGAAACGTAAGTTTTACGTCGCCTAATTGTTTTAGATGACGCTACCTAGGTATTACTACAATAGGTGCGTCTTTTATTAAAGCTATAATTACATATAGCAATAAAATTATCACTATCATCAAAAATCTTATTAAAGTTTTTGATTTCATGACCATCACCTCCAGCATTTTGTTTTCCAAAACCCCCTGTATGGTGTCGGCGACGCACTTAAGTTCCTGTAAATTAATTAAATCTTACTTTACATCTATTGTAAAGTATTTTTTATGTATTATTAAAAAAACTAACTTAAATGTTAGTTTTCATCATCTTTATCACAATTTTCACAAATTTCTAAACCATTTTTATCTACTAATAAATTACCACATTTTGAACATACATTACCAGTTGGTTTATACCATGTTGCATAATCACATTTAGGATAACCAGAACAGCCATAAAATATTTTGCCTCTTTTTGTTCTTCTTAAAATAATATCTTTATGACATTTTGGACATTCAGCAATTTTTACTTGTTCTTCATCCTTTTTAGTATCTTTTTTAATATATTTACATTTAGGATAATTTGAACAAGCTACAAACTCGCCATATTTTCCTTTACGAATAACTAAAGCACTTCCACATTCAGGACAAAGTTCTCCTGTTTCAGTTGGTGCTTTCTTTTCCATATTTTTTAAAGCGTCTTCCATAATTGGGGCAAATTTATCATAAAATTCATGTAATACTTTGATATTATCTTTTTTAGCTTCCGCAATATCATCTAAATCACTTTCCATATGAGCAGTATATTTTACATTAATAATATCACTAAAATATTCTTGTAATTTATCAGTTGTTTCTATACCCATTTCTGTTGGTACAAATTTTTTATCTTCAACTTTAACATAGTCATGGTCTTTAATTGTACTAATTATAGTTGCATAAGTTGAAGGTCTTCCAATACCTAAACTTTCTAGTTCTTTTATTAAACTACTTTCAGTATATCTACTTGCTGGTTTAGTAAAATGTTGATATTTATTTATTTCATTAGCAACAATAACATTACTCTTATAATTTTTAAAATCAGGTAATATTTTATCTTCATTATCTTCATAATCTTGATATACTTTTAAATAACCGTCAAATGTTAAAACACTTCCAGTTGTTTTAAATAAATAATCATTATTATCAAATATGATTGTAGTCATTTTTACTTTAGCATCAGCCATTAATGATGCTAAACTTCTTATATAAATTAATTTATATAATTTATATTCATCTGTACTTAAATAAGGTTTTACTGATTCAGGTGTTCGATTAATACTAGTAGGTCTAATACCTTCATGAGCATCTTGAATATTAGCATTCTTTTTACCAACTTTAGCATAACCAACATATTCTTTTCCATATTTATCATTAATAAATCCTAAAGTTTGCTTTATAAATTCATCAGATAAACGAACACTATCAGTACGCATATAGGTAATTAAACCAACCGTTTCATTAGCTAAATCGACACCTTCATATAATTTTTGAGCTATTTTCATTGTTTTTGATGCCGCAAAATTAAGTTTATTAACAGCCATTTGTTGTAATGTTGAAGTTTTAAAAACTTCTTTACTTGCTTTTTTACGGTCTTTTTCTTCAATATCTTTTATAGTAAATGATTTTGATAATTGAGCTAATATTTCATCAGCTTCTTTTTCATTATTAATTTCAATATCTTTATCTTTATACTTAAATAATTCTGCTGTAAAATCTTTAAAATCAGCTTCAATAGTCCAATATTCTTTAGGTACAAATGCCAGTATTTCTCTTTCTCTATCGACAATTAATTTAAGGGCAACTGATTGAACACGACCTGCACTCTTACCACCAGTTTTATATTGCATTAATTTACTTAATCTAAAACCAATAATTCGATCTAATATTCTTCTTGTTTCAGCACCTTTAACTAAATTCATATCAATTTTATTATGTTCTCTTATCGAAGATAAAACAACATCTTTAGTTATTTCTCTAAATGTAACTCTGTCATATTTTTCTTCAGGTATATCTAGTTCATCTTTTAAATGCCATGAAATTATTTCTCCTTCTCGATCTGGGTCGGTTGCTAAATATACATGATCAGCTTGTTCAACTAATTTTTTTAATAATTTAACATCTTTAGTTTTACCTTTTATAATTTCATAATTAGGTTTAAAATCATTTTCTAAATCAACTCCTAAACCATATTTACCAGTGGTTGCTAAATCTCTGATATGGCCTTTTGAGGATACTACTTTATAATCGCCAGCTAAATATTTTTCAATCGTTTTACTTTTAGCTGGTGATTCCACTATTACTATATTTTTCAAAATTTCACTCCTTTTAAAATTCACCTGTCTTTATATTTTATACACTGAATTTTAAATAATGTCAATTAATTATTATAACTTTACATTAAAAAGACTTAAAAAAAGAGAAAATAAATTCTCTTAATATACACTTATTTTTTCATTATCTTTAGTTTCTAAAACATCTTTTACGGGACGATACGTTTTCCGATACTCGTCTATTATACCATATTTTTTTATTAATTCTAGATGTTTTTTAGTAGGATAACCTTTATGTTTTTTAAATTCATATTCCGGATATTTTTTATCAAGTTCAACCATGATTCTATCTCTCGTAACTTTAGCTATAACTGAAGCAGCTGCAATAGACAAACTTAAAGCATCGCCATGAATTATCGGTAAAACTGGTATATCTCTATCTAATTTCATGGCATCAGTTAAAATATAATCGGGTTTAACTTTTAAATTATCTATAGCAATATTCATAGCTTTTCTTGAAGCTTCTAAAATATTTATTTCATCTATTACTTTATTATCTACAATACCTATACCAATACTTATAGCATCATTCATTAATATATCATAAAATTTATCTCTTTGTTTTTCAGTTAATTTTTTAGAATCATCTAAACCATCTAATTGATAATTAATTGGTAAAATAACGGCACTAGCTACAACAGGTCCTACTAAAGGACCTCTTCCTACTTCATCAGTTCCGGCAATTAATGAATATCCTTCTTTATATAACTTTTTTTCATATGCTAATAAATCTCTTTCCATCTATCTAATGTTACTCCTTTAATTTTGCCATTTATTAAATCATTATATACCTTTAAACTAACTTTTTCAAAGTCTATTTCATTATTTTTAAAAGCACCAATTTTTTTAGCTATTACTTCATACATATTTTGTACATCATTATTTGTTATATCATATAATTCTTGACATATATCTTTATAATAATTATATAAAATATTTAAAATATGAATACATATTTCATCTATATTTAATATTTCTTTTTTAATTCCTCCCGTTGCAGCAATATTAAGTGCTTGTTCTTGATTATCAAGTTTAGGCCAAAGTATTCCTGGTGTATCTAATAGTAATAATCCAACATTAGTTTTTAAATATTTTAAATCTTGCGTTACTCCAGGTTTATTCTCTACTTTAGCAATATTTTTACCAACAATTCTATTTATTAATGTACTTTTACCTGTATTAGGAATACCAATAATTAAACTTTTAATTTCTTTTTCTTTTAAACCTTTTTCTTTTCTTTTATCTTGAATTTCTTTAGTTAATTCTTTAGTTAAATTAATTATTTTTTTATAATCATTACTATCTTTTAAATCCACTACTAATACATTATAACCTTCATTTTGATAATATTTAGCCCATTTATTTGTTTCATTTATATCACATAAATCTTTTTTAGTCATAATTAGTATTCTTTGTTTATTTTTTATTAAATTATCTATATCTTGTATTTTACTTGATTTTGGTATTCTTGCATCCACTACTTCATATACAATATCAATATTTTTTATTTCTTCTTCTATTTTTCTTCTTGTTTTTGCCATGTGTCCAGGATACCAGTTGATTACACTTTTATGCAACCCCTGTTCTTCACTATTATTACTCATTTTAATCACTCACTTTTTCTTCTATTTTCTTTGTTTCATCTATATATTTATAATTTAAACT
>CANQBF010000063.1 GCA_947588895.1 uncultured Bacilli bacterium
TCTAATTTGTCTTCTATCTTTTGACGTAGAATACTTATATTCTATGTTATTTTCTTTCATTTTTATTTTGCTCCTTTTTTTACTATTACCGCCTTAATAGTGGCAAATATACATTTAATATCTAATGAAATTGATGCGTTTTTAACATAATAGTATTCTAAATCTAATCTTTCTTCATATGTTGTATCAGATCTTCCATGACAAGCCCACCAACTTGTTATTCCTGGTTTTACACTTTCATATAATTGATGATTTCCTTTATGGTCATCTAACTCACCCGGAACAAGTGGCCTTGGTCCAATTAATGACATATTGCCAACTAAAACATTTATAAATTGTGGAAGTTCATCTAATGATGTTTTTCTTAATAATTTACCTATTTTAGTTATTCTAGGGTCATTAGCTAATTTTTGGTTTAGCTCCCATTCTTTTTTATATTTAGGATTTTTTAATAATTCTTTTAATACTTCATCAGCATTAGTTACCATTGTTCTAAATTTATACAATTTAAATAATTTTCCATTTTTTCCAACTCGATTATGAGAATAAAAAATTGAATGGAAATCTCCATTTAACATATAACTAATTTTTACTATTATTGATACTGGTAATAAAATAATTATTCCGAGTAATCCACAAATAATATCAAATAATCTTTTTATAAACAAATACAAATAATACTTTATACCTGTAATTGTTTTATACTGTGTTATTCCTTCTTCCATAAAAACTACACCCTTTTTCAAACAGTCTTAAAATTAACGTAGAAGTTTTAATTTCATGTTAATTTTAAGTAATTTAACATAAGTATTATAGCATATTTTAAAGATTAATGGTAGTTTTGTCAATAAATATTTAAATATTTTTGCCTTTTCTAGTAAATTTTGCAAAAAATAATGTCAAAGTTTACCAATTTTTGTTTAATAATAATCACTTAGGAGGTGATTATTATTAAAATCAATAAGAAAATGACTTTATTAAACATTATTGAATTATGGCTTAATAACAAAAATAATTTAAAAATTCAATCAAAACAAAAATACGATAGTTTAATTAATATATATATTAAGGATGAGTTTAGAAATATTAGTGTTAATAAATTAAGAATTAATAATTTTGAAAATTATTTTAATAAATTAAATAATAATAGTGTTTCTATATCAATTCAAAAAACAATATTATATATTATTAAATCTTCTTTAAACTATGGCTATACAAATAAATTATGCAATTATATTGAAATAGATAATATTAAATTTAAAAATATTCAAAAAAATATTTATACTTTATCTATTGAAGAGCAAAAGAAGTTAGAAAAAGAATTAGTAAATAATATAAATATTAGAAAATGTTGTTTATTACTTTGTTTATACACGGGACTTAGAGTTGGTGAAGTGTGTGGATTAAAATGGGAAGATATTAATTTTGAAGCTAAAACAGTTCAAATAAAAAGAACAATTCAAAGAATAAAGAATAATAACAACGATATGAAAACTATTTTAATTGCTAGCACTCCTAAAAGTGATACCTCTAATAGAATTATACCTATACCTAATTTTTTAATAGATATATTAAAAAGATTTAAACAAGATGATAATGTATTTTTACTTTCTAAAAGTAATAAATATTATGACCCACGTTTATTAGAATCATTTTATGAAAGAATATTAATAAAATGTTTAATCAATCATAATAAATTTCATACTTTAAGACATACTTTTGCTACTAGAGCCATTGAATCTAAAATGGATGTTAAAACATTAAGTGAGATATTAGGACATTCCAATATAAATATAACTTTAAAATTATATGTACATCCATCACAAGAATTAAAAAGAAATTCAATAGAAAATTTAGTCAATTATATTACTAATTATTAAAAAAATCCAAACGGATTTTTTTAATTTTTTAAAGTACCTATTGATACAACATAAACACCATCAGGACGTCTATAAGAGTAATTAGCACCAGTTAAAACCATTAAGAAAGCAGGTTCACCACATTTATCAGTATCAACTCTATCTTTAAATTTTAATAAATTATTTGCAGCATCATCAATATAACCAGCTCCTAATTTTATTTCAATAGCACCCCATTTACCACTTCTAGTTCTAAGTATAGCATCAATTTCAAAATCTTTTTCATCACGATAAAAAGTTATATTACCTCCAAAACTTTGAGTATAGATTTTTAAATCACGCATACAAAGTGATTCAAATAAAAAGCCGAAAGTATTTAAGTCATTAACTAAATCATTGGGTTTTATTTCAAGTATTGCAGTCGCAATAGATGGGTCAACAAAATATTTTTTGGGTTTAGTTCTTAAAGCATATTTACTTCTAAAATTTAAATTAGTTGCATTAACGTTTTCTATTACAAATAATTTTTCCAAAGTATTTATATAATCCATTAAAGTTGGCCTAGAAATATCATTTTCAAAATTATTCTTAACATCTTCCTCTAATGTAGAATTAGAAACTTGAGTTGATATATTTCGGGCAAGGCTTCTTAATACTTGAAGCATCTTTTCAGGATTTCTTTCCACACTATCAACATTTCTTACTTCTTCATGAATTAATGATTTAACATATTCTCTTGCAAATATATATTTAGAATCACTTGTAACTTTAATTGAAGCTGGCCATCCACCTCTTACAATAACACTAGCTAAATCTTCTAATGATAATTTAGATACTCCTGAAATATCTTTTCCATCTAAAATTTCTTTAAATGACACTTCACCAGTTGATTCACCAGATTCGTATAAACTCATTGGACGCATCATAACTCTAGATATTCTCCCGGTACCGGTATGCATTGTATCACCTTCACTTGGTTTAGCTGAACCAGTAAGAATATATTGTCCATTCAAACCAGTATGGTCTATATCAGTTCTTATCGAATCCCATATTACCGGATACATTTGCCATTCATCAAACATTCTAGGTTTATCTCCGTTTAAAAATAATGATGGCTTAGTATTTCTAATTTCATCGTATTCTTGTTTTTTATCGGGGTTTTGGAATTCTATTATGCTTTTTGCATGATAAGAACCTGTAGTAGATTTACCACACCATTTACATCCTTCAATCAGTACAGCTCCCATTATTTCCATAAGTTCATTTATTTCTGCATCTACAACTCTAGGTAAATATTTCATAATTATCTCCTTTTTCTAAAAAAATTATACTACAATTTTACAAAAAAAGCAAATTTCATTTTACATTTTGAGAAAAAATTGCTTTACAAAAAAAGAAAAATCAAATTAACTAATCCTTAAAATTAACATAAGAAGGCATAACACAGTATAAAACAATTACAGGTATAAAATTTTATTTGTATTTGTTTATAAAAAGAATATTTGATATTATTTGTGGATTACTTGGAATAATTGTTTTATTACCAGTATCAATAATAGTAAAAATTAGTTATATGTTAAATGGAGATTTCCATTCAATTTTCCTATGTCAAAAAAGAATAGGTAAAAATGGTAAAGAGTTTAATTTTTACAAATATAGAACAATGGTAATTAATGCTGATGAAGTATTAAAAGAATTAATGAAAGAAAAAGAAATAGCAAAAGAATATAAAGAAAACAAGAAATTAAAAAATGACCCACGAGTAACAAAAGCAGGTAAAATTTTAAGAAGATTATCTATTGATGAATTACCACAATTTATAAATGTATTAATTGGTAATATGACAATGATAGGAAATAGACCATATTTACCAAGAGAAAAAGAAGATATGGGTAAATATTTTGATGATATTGTTAAAACAAAACCAGGAATAACAGGATATTGGCAAGTATCAGGAAGAAGTGACTTAAGTTTTAATCAAAGATTAAAACTAGAGAGCTATTATTCTAATAATCAAGGTATAAAAATAGATACAAAAATATTTATTAAAACCTTTTCTGCTGTATTAGGTAAGAAAGGAGCAAAATAAAAATGAAAGAAAATAACATAGAATATAAGTATTCTACGTCAAAAGATAGAAGACAAATTAGA
>CANQBF010000064.1 GCA_947588895.1 uncultured Bacilli bacterium
AAAATTTTTTGTTTTATCTTTTTCTCTATATTTTCACTTAAAAAGGAGTGTTTTTTATTTTTCACTCCTTAAAGCTGTTTACATTTATTATTAAATTAACAAAAAAAGGTTCACTTTTTATGAACCTCTTACACTATTTTGAATTTCACATTCAATATCTTCTAAATCTAATTTTACATATATATCTGTATTTGATAAATAATCTTGTACTACATCTCTATTTTGTAATTCTAAATATCCTTCTATATATTTTGTTTCATTTCCTGTTAATGTGAAATTTAATGTACTTGATATATTCTTTGATACTTTCATATAACTTAAATCTACATCATCATTTGAATCTTGAATACTTAAATGTAAGATTAAATCATTTGGTCTTATTACTTCACTCATTGACCCTTCCATTGTTGCTTTTATCTTGGCTGTACATTTTTGTTCTGTTTCATCATCTGCACCAGTCATCTCTATAGATATTAAATCTTTATTTGATTCATCTATTTTTCTTACATAATCTAATTCATTATTATCTGTTCCATAATAACTTCCGACATTTCCTTCAGTAAAATCTTTTACTTTCATATTTATATGCAAGTTATCTACTAGTGTTTTTAACACTATTATTTCACTTGATATTGATGATACTTTATATAGTCCTTTGGCTCTACCATTTGCATTTACTGTAAAGTAAGCATAGGTTACTCCTACTACTAATACTGTTATTGTAAATATTAGTAGTAGTATTTTTACTTTATTATTATTTATTCCTTTATTATTCATACTATCTTATTCTCCTAGTAACTCTAGCTCCAGTTATGCCAACTTCTTTTAATCTTTCTTCAATCCATGTTGCATTAGTTTCATCTTGTGCTTCAATTAAAATGTTTTGATTACTATTTTTAAACATATCTGTAAATGATTTTGCTTTAGTAAACTCAGCTTCACTTAAGTCAATTTGCTTTAAGTTAGGTGTATTTCTAAACATATAACTAAAATCAGTAACATTACTTGATTTTAAACCATTTAACTCTAAAGTTTCTAAATATGGACATTCATCAAACATTGAACTCATATCAGTCACATGTGATGTATCCCAATTACTCATATTAATATATTTTATATAACGCGATATTGAGAATAAGTTACTAACATTTTCTAATACTGGTGTATTCCAATCTCTAGCATCAATAGATTTAAAATGATTAGTATTAAATAAGAATGACATATCAGTAACATTTGGTGTATTCCAATTTTTAACAAATAATTCAGCTTCACTACTATCTATTTGGAAATTTAAGAAAGAATTTAAAGTAGTCAAAGATTCTATATTCCAATTATTCATATTTATTCTTTTTAATTTTGAATTATATGAAAAAGCTGAAGTTAAATATACTCTATTAGAAATTGTCCAATTACTCATATTAATTTCTTCTAAGTTAGGACAATTACTAAAAGCATTATTTAATGATA
Source organism: uncultured Bacilli bacterium (assembly GCA_947588895.1). GTDB lineage: Bacteria > Bacillota_I > Bacilli_A > RF39 > UBA660 > SIG200. The sequence goes on from CANQBF010000064.1 coordinate 1,468, forward strand.
ATGAACCATTTTTGATTACCCAACCATCCATATTTATTTTTTGTAAATTAGTACAATTACGGAACATCTCAACTGCATCATTACTAACAGCATTTAAAGTCCACTCACTTAAATCGACAAATGTTAAACTAGGACAATTATTAAATAAACTAGAAAAACTAAATAATTTTGGAGCATTCCAACCATTAATTTCAGCTTGTTCTAATTTTGGACAATCTCGAAACATGCCTAAAATGCTTGTTAACTCTGGTGCATCTAATTTTTTCATATCGACAATTCTTAAATTATTAAAGCCTTTTAAAAATAATGATAAATTACTTACTTTTGGAATTTTCCAATTAGCCATTTCAATAACTTGTAAATTATTATTGCCATTAAAAATATTTATACTATAAACGCTTTCCAAATTCCAATTATTCATACTAATTTTAACTAAAGAAGAACAACCAGCAAACATATTATTTAAATTAGTAACACTATGAACATCCCAATCATCTAAATCTAATTCTGCTAAACTACTACAACCATTAAACATTGATTGCATATCGGTAACATTCGGTGCTGTCCATCTATCTAAATTGATATTTTGTAATAAATTATCATTTTGAAATATTCCCATCATATATGTAACATTTAAAGTATTCCAACCACTTAAATTTAAATTAACTAATTTACTATTACTAGAAAATGTTGAAGCTAAATTATTAACTTTTTCTGTATTCCAACCACTTAAATCCATATCTTTAAACGCAAGGCCTGAAAAGGAACCGCTCAAAGCTGTTAAATTGGCAACATCCCAATTAGTCATTTTTAAACTTACATCTTTAGTAATATTACTAGGTATCATTCTATTAAATGCCAACCTATCAGTAACTTTTGATGCATCCCAATTACTTAAATCTATTAATTCGATATTATTAGAATTAGTAAAGCCATCAAAACTATTTGTTGTTATAATTTTTATATCAGTCATAACAATATTAGTTAAATTATTTCCAGAAATAAAACTTCCAAAACCACTAGTTAAACTAGATAAATCCCAACCACTTAAATCAATTTCACTTAATCCTACTCTGTTAAACATTGAGCTTATTCCAGTTACTTTATTCATATTCCATTTGTTTATTGCCATAATATTTGTTAAACTACTACAACCACTAAACATAGAAGTAGTTCCAGTAACATTACTTGTATCAAATGTACTTACATCTATTGCTTTTAATTTACTATCTCCTGAAAACATACTATTCATACTTGTTACTTCACTGGTATCTAAATTATCAAAGGTTATACTTTCCATATTTGTAAAATTCATAAAAGCACTATTTAAATTTTTTGTATATATTCTATTTTTAGAACCTATATATAAATCATACATTGTATTATCTTCATTATTTACTTTTAACCATGCTAATACTGATTTATCCCCTTTTTCTGATATATCATATATATATGGTATATTACTTGTTGGAGTTATTGTCTCTTCATTTATTTCTTCATCTAAGTATCTTACAAATTGTACTGTTTTTATTTTAGATACTTTATCTCCAAGTATTGTTCTTAAATCTTTATCTTCACTTGTTATATCCATATATTTCTTATCTACTATTTCACAATTTAAATTACTTGCTTCTATTCCAATATTCATATTAGTATTTTTTAAATAATTTTGATCTGTACTTTTATTTTTTAATCTTAAATATGTTTCTATATATTTAGTATCATTACCATGTAAATTAAACATTACTTTATATGTTTCTTTTCCAGTATTTTTTATTTTATATAAATCTAATCTTGTATTTAAACTTCCTCCATTTATCGTTACTAGAAAATCTCCACTCTCTAAGGCTGTTCTCATTGTTCCATCAGCTTTAACATTTACATCTACTGTACAATAGTAATCAGTATCATCTGCTCCACTATTAACTTCTAATTTAGCAAATTTATATGTTCCTTCACTTTCACTTAAAACATATGGTTTTTCTTCTGTACTTGAAGCATAATAATATCCTTCATTTCCTTTAGACATATCTATAGTATCAAAATCTAATCTAAAATTACTTACATTCCAATTACTTAATGTTACATCTCCTTTTTTTTCAATATGTCCACTAAAGTTTATTGCTGACGTATTATTAATTTTACTTAAACTAAAATAAGCAAATGTTGTTCCAAATAATAATATCATTATAGCACTTATTATTATTGATAAAGTGATTTTTTTGTTTTTCATAAATCTCACTACTTTCTATCTAATATAATAATAACTTATAATATTAAAAAAAGCAAATAAAAAAAGTGTATAGCAGCT
>CANQBF010000065.1 GCA_947588895.1 uncultured Bacilli bacterium
TAAGGGACTATATAATAAATTATTAAAAAAATAGGTAAAAAGAAAAAGATAAAGGGAATGCTACTAAAAACCATATTATTTATCCTTTCTTTATTTTAATTAATTATTTTTCTTCAATTTTAGCATCTTTTATAATATCAAATACAGCATCATTATCTTTAGAAATTACATAAACTAGATAATCACCATATTCTTCTTCTAATCTATTTTTAACTAGTTCATATTGATCTGGTAAATATGTTTTCCATTGATTTTCTAATTTTTCCATATAAGTATTCATTTTTTCTTTAACTTCTTTAGTTTTACCATTTTCAGGTTTTAAAATAATTACACTATTAGAATTAATAACCATCATTGGTACTTTAACTAAATGTTCACTAACTAATTTATTATCAATATCAAATGTTTCACTTAAATCTTCAACATCCATTAAATTATTAAATAAAGTATTCTTACATTCTTTAACTTTTGCTAGTAAATCTTTACTATTATCAGCAATAATATAAATTAAATAATCTTGATAATCTTCAAAAGCAAGTTTATCTTTAACATCTTTTTTTAAACTATCCATATATTTATCAATTATTTTTTTAATTTCATCTTTTTTACCATCAAGTGGTTTTATAATAAAATACATTGCTGTTTTCTTTTTATTAGTAGCTATATTAGCATCTTCATAAACATCCGCATCTAAATTAAAGCCAAAAGTCTTTTTAACATTATATACTTCTTCTAAATCACTAATATTTTCATTAAGTAAAGTTGCAGCTTCAACTCTGGCAAATTCATCACTTTTTAAATTAGTAATATTTTCACTAACTTTGTTTAAGTCTAATTTAATATTTTTATTTCCACATCCGGTAATTAAAAATAGACAAATAATAGTTAAGCCAAATAATATTTTTTTCATTTATATCAATCCTCCATTTTTACTTAACTTTCTTAGTTCTAAAATCATTGTAACATATTAAAAATAATAAATAAAGTTTTATTGGAAAATAAATAAATTTATTATATAATGTACTTAGACAACAAAAAATAATTATAAAAAATTAAGGAAGTGAGAAGTATGTTTTTTAAAAATAAAAAATTAGATAATATCCAAGTTGCACCTTTAAATTATTGGGAAGAATCATCTTATTTTTTAGTGTTATTACAAGATAATCAAGATGTATTAACTCATTTAATTAATCGTGTATCAAAAATTAAAGGAGTTAAAATAGTAAATGAAAAATTTGAAACTGATAATGGGATTTTAACTTTAATATTAAGTTATGAAAAAGAAGAATATGAAGTTGGTTTTTATTTAAATAGTTTTAATTTACCGCCATATTATTTAAAGAAAACAATTTATTTTAAAGATGAAGAATTACAAAAATTAGCATCATCTAAAATGGCTTTAACTATTTTTATGAAATTTAATGATAATGTCAAAAAATCATATCAATTACAATTATTATTGGCAGTTAATATTGTTCCAGATTCCCTAGCTATTATGGATGAAAGTGCCGAGAAGTTAATTCCAATGAAGTGGGCTAAAATGACTGCTAATTCTAAAATATTACCTAGTTCTCATGATTTATTTACAGTTCAAGCAGTTACAGATAAAAATAAAGAAGTGTGGTTACATACCCATGGTCTTTGTCGTTGTCATTTAACTGAATTAGAAATACTAGAATCAAATCAAAAATATTATTTAAGTCATTATAATTTAGTTAATACATTTGCTTCATATCTTATTGATACAGATAAACCTATAAATGCTTATGATAGTGCTTATATTGGGGTATTAGTAAATAAAAAACCAATTGTAGCAACTTATGTACCATGGAATATTGGATTAAAAGAATATCCAAAAGTTAAACTTGGTAATATTAATGATAGAGTAAATAGTCATAATACCAATAGTAGTCTTATTTTCTTATATTTAAGTGAAGAAGATGAAAAGAATAAAAAATTAACTAAAGTTGCTATTTATAACGATATATGGAGTGATAATCCAATATATTTTGTTAGTGATGTGGAAACAAAGAGAATGAAAGATTTAGCAATCGAGAGATTTAACTATGTTAAAAAAGCTTTTCAAGATAAAGATAATGAAATTAATATTAAAATTGGTTTACTTATTGATAGTAAAGATAATTATGAACATATATGGTATAAGTTATTAGAAGTAAAAGATAATGAATTTAAAGCTCTATTATTACAAGAACCATATAATGTTAAAGATAAACATAAAGGGGATATTGAATGGTTTAAGGTATCTGATATTACTGATTGGATTATTTATACGAAGAATGCAACAATTAGTCCAAGTAATGTATATTTATTAGAAGAGTAGGTATTAGTTATGAAGTTAGAAAGGAGAATATTAATTTATAGCATGATTAATAATTTAATTATTGCTATCTTAAAAATATGGGGTGGTATCTTTTATGGTTTAGGCTCTTTATTAGCGGATGGAATGCATACATTTAGTGATTTTATTACTGATATAGTTAGTTTTATTGGTTCTAAAATATCTAAAATGAAACCAACAAAATATCATCCCTTTGGTTTTGGTAAAGTTGAATATTTAACGAATTTATTTGTTGGGGTAATATTATTTATTTTAGGTTTATTTATAATTATAAGTAGTTTCTTTAAGAAAAGTATTATTCCCCCATTATCATTATTATATATTTTAGTAATTGCTTTAGTATTAAAATTGATTGCTATTTTAATAATGCATCATGTTGGTAAAGATATTAATAGTAATCTTTTAATTACATCAGTTGAAGAATCAAAAGCTGATTTATATTCTTCCGTTGGAGTTATAATTATTACAATTACTTTACAATTTGCTAGTAAATATCCTTTTTTAGAATATAGTGATTTAATTGGCTCGATATTAATTGGAATTATTGTATTAAAAACAGCATTTAAAGTATTAATTGATAATTCATTATGTTTAATTGGTGAAGCTGAGAGTAATAAAGATGTAATAGCAAATGTCGAAAATGAATTAAAACAATTTAATAAAATTGAAAAATCCCAAATTGAATTAATTAAATATGGCTCTTATTATCGTTTACAATTAAATTTAGAATTAGATTCAAAATTAAGTTTAAGACAAGTAACAAATTTAGTAAAGAAAATTAAAAAAGAATTACGTTATAATAAAAAATTAAATATTAAGTATGTTACTATATATGTTACGGATAAAATAGATTAAATTATGAACAAAAGATATGTTATTTTAATTATTATCGTAATAATTATAGGTATTATTTTAGGTATTAATTTAAAAGAAAGTGAAGAAGCAAAGAATATGCAAGATATAGTATTGATAATTAATAATCAAGAGTTAAAAGTTACTTTAGAAGAAAATACTACAACTAAAAAATTAATTAATATTTTAAAAGATAAAGAAATAGTAATTAAAGCTCATGATTATGGTAATTTTGAAAAAGTAGGTAATTTAGGTTTTAATTTACCTACTAATGATAAACAAATAACTACTAGTTATGGAGATATAGTTTTATATAATGGTAATGAAATTAGTTTATTTTATAATAGTAATACTTGGAGTTATACAAAAATCGGTCATATTAATAATATAACACAAGAAGAATTAATTAATATCCTTAAAGATGACGATGTAACTTTAACATTTAAATTAGAATAAAAATAGTATTTTAGCAAAATATATATTATAATTATTTGTAGAAGGAAGGTATAAAATATGTGTACAGCAATTACATATAAAACTA
>CANQBF010000066.1 GCA_947588895.1 uncultured Bacilli bacterium
TTGCCAATAGGGATTAGTTTTTATACGTTTCAATCAATTGGCTATTGTATAGATGTTTATAGAAAAGATGTAAAATGCGAAAAAAATTTCATTATTTATGCTTTATTTGTTACTTTTTTTCCTCAACTAGTAGCAGGCCCAATTGAAAGAAGTAATAATTTAATAAAGCAATTTTATGATGAGCATAAGTTTTCCTATGAAAATGCAGTGGCAGGTCTTAGATACATTTTGGCTGGTATGTTTCGTAAAGTAGTTATTGCAGATACATCAGCAATAATTGTTAATGCTGTCTATAATAATATTCATAGTTATAATGGCTTAACTTTAATCGTGGCAACAATTTTATTTGCTATTCAAATATATGGTGATTTTTCAGGATATTCAATGATTGCCATAGGTTCAGCCAAAATAATGGGATTTAATTTAATGGAAAATTTCAAATCACCATATTTTTCTAAAAATATAACTGAATTTTGGAATAGATGGCACATTTCGCTTTCGACTTGGTTTAAAGATTATGTTTATATTCCTTTAGGTGGTAATCGCAAAGGATTTAAAAGAAAATTAATAAATTTGGCAATTGTCTTTTTAGTTAGTGGCTTATGGCATGGTGCAGCTTGGACTTTTGTAATCTGGGGATTATTGCACAGCTTATATCGTGTAAGTGAAGAAATATTACCAAAAATAAAGAAATCATCTGAAAATAAAATTTTGAATGCCTTAAAAATATTGTTAACATTTTTACTAGTTAATGTGGCATGGGTGTTTTTTAGAGCTAATAGATTAAAAGATGCTTTATATGTTTTTAAAAATGTCTTTATAAATTTATTTAATTTTGAATTATTAGGTAGTAATTTAACAAATATTTTATTAAAGGTATTCTCCTCACCAGCCTTTAAATATTATATATATTTAGTGTTTGCAGTTTCTTTAATACTTTTATTTATTGAGGATTTAATTATGATTAAGAAAAATATTAATATAGTTGGTTATTATGATAAAGTTAAAGGATTAAGATATGTTTTATATTTTTTACAAACCATATTAATTTTAATTACAAGTATGATATTATTTGCTACTAATAATCAAACTAGTCAGTTTATTTATTTTCAATTTTAGGAGGTAAAATGTGATAAAATTAGTAAAGAAACTAAGTATATTTCTATTAACAATAATGGCCTTTTTTACTATTTGCTGGATTGTTATATTTAAATTAATTCCCCCACAATTTGATTCTCTTTATCAACACGAAATAATAAATAAATATAATTTACTAGTTAATGAAAAAAACAAAAAAATAATTTATGTAAGTGGTTCAAGTGGAGCTTTTTGTGTAGATGCTAAAAGTATAACGAATTCTTTAAATGTTTCATTTATTAATCTTGGTGCTCATGCAGGATTAGGTATTTCTTTCATCAATGAACTTTCTAAAGTTAATATTAATGAAGGTGATTTAGTAATTCTTGCCCATGAATATGGAGCGTATCGGGATAGTTATGCTTCTAGTGGTGATATTACATTGATTTCTACTGCTATGAATGATGATTTTGAATTTTATAATTATTTAAATTCAAACGAAAAAACTAGATTTTTTAGATTTCTTCCATCATATGCTTTAAAAAAATTAGATTATTTTTTCGGATTACTCCCAAAACCAAATGGAGTATATTCAACTAATTCTTTTGATGAATATGGAAGTATGATTTATAATATAGAACTTCCTGAATATGCTAATACAGTAAATGATCCATTAAATAGAAATAAAGTCATTTTAAGTAAAAATGACATAAATTTAGATACTATAATGCAATTAAAAAAATATAAAGAATATGTGGAGTCTAAAGGGGCAAAGTTAGTAATTGCCTATCCGTATGTTTATAAGAATATAGTTTATAACTTTGAAGAATTAAAAGAATATTTTAGTATTATTAAAAAAGAATTAGACATTGAAGAATTATTTAGTTTAGAAGAAGTTCAAAAGGAAAGAGAAGTATTTTATGATACTGCTTATCATTGTAATAGTGATGGCCAAGATGAATATACAAATTTTTTGACAGAAAAATTAAACAAATATTTAGAAAAGGAGAGAAAAAATGCAAGTATTAATAACAGGTAGTAATGGTTTTATTGGTAAAAATTTAATTGCTCATTTAGGGGAAGATAAAGATATAGAAATTATTACTTATGATAAAGAAGATGATTTCGAAAAAATTAAAAATAATATTGATAATATTGATTTTATCTTTCATTTAGCGGGAGTTAATAGACCAATAGATCCAAAAGAATTTTATGAAGGAAATAGTGATTTAACTAAACAAATAGTGGATTTAATCAAAGATAAAAATATTCCTTTATTAGTAACATCTAGTATTCAAGCAATAAGAGATAATGATTATGGCAAAAGTAAGAAGATTGCGGAAGATTATATTATTGAAAATTTAAGTAATTATTATGTGTATAGGTTACATAATGTTTTTGGCAAATGGTGTCGTCCAAATTATAACTCAGTAATTGCCACATTTTGCTATAATATAAGTCATGATTTAGAAATTAGAGTAGATAATCCGGAAACAGAATTAGAATTAGTCTATATTGATGATGTCTGTGAAGAATTCATAAGAGTTTTAAAAGGTAATAAACCCGATGAAAAGGTAGATAATTATTGTTATGTTAATCCAAGATATAAAGTAACTTTAGGTTATATAGCATCTAAGTTAAAAGAATTTAAAGAAAGTATGAATTCGATATATGTTCCAAATACCGGAAATGACTTTATAAAAAAATTATATGCTACTTATGTTAGTCATATGGAATTAGATAAAATGGTAAGTACTGCCGTTAAAAATGTTGATGAACGTGGGTCTTTTATTGAACTTGTTCGAACTTATGAAAATGGCCAATTTTCGGTATCATTTAGTAAACCAGGAATAGTGAGAGGTAATCATTATCATCATACTAAAATGGAAAGATTTATTGTTATTAAAGGTAAAGCAAAAATTAGTTTTAAAAGTATTGTTAATGATGATAAATATTCATTTGTTGTTGATGATAGTGAAATAAAAATTGTGACTATTCCGGTAGGTTATACCCACAATATTGAAAATATTGGCGATGGCGAAATGATTCTCGCTATTTGGTGTAATGAATTATTTGACAAAAATCATCCCGATACATATTATAAAGAGGTTAAATAATAAAATATTTATTTGAATGAAAGTACATAGTATGTTAAAATCTTAGTATAAGAGAGGAAGAAAATTATGAAAGCATTAATATTAGCAGCTGGCTTAGGAACAAGGTTAGCACCATTAACCAATGAAGTTCCCAAGTCAATGGTAGAAGTAAATGGAAAACCAATACTTGTTAAACAAATTGAAAATTTATTAAATAATGGTGTAGAAGATATAACAATAATTACAGGTTATAAATCTCATGTAATTGAAAATCTAGTAAAAGAAAATTATCCAAACATTAAAATAATTGAAAGTGTTGATTATGAAAAAACAAATAATATGTATTCAGCTTATTTAGCAAGAAATGTCTTAAAAGATGAAGATTTTTTAATGATGAATGCTGATGTTTATTATGATGAAGAAATAATTAGTGAATTATTAGATGAAAAATATGAAAATGCTATAGTTACGGATATTGGTAGTTATAATGATGAATCAATGAAAGTAATATTTGATGGCAGTAGAATAACCGCTATTTCTAAACAAATTACAAAAGAAGAAGCT
>CANQBF010000067.1 GCA_947588895.1 uncultured Bacilli bacterium
GTATTAACTGACATTGTCATATGATTTAATTTATCATTTTTAAAAGTCATAGATATCACTTCTTCAATATCCATTTCATCTTCACTTTCAATAGTTGTACAAATTAATTGTTGCTCTTTTTCTTCTGATTCACAGCCTGCAATTAGAAAAACAGATATTAAACATAAAAATATTACACAAATTTTTTTCATAAATTTATTACTCCTTCTAAATTATTAAAATATATTTTATTTTAATTTTAAACCATCTTTAAATGCTTCTCCAACTCTATCAGTTACTTTATAATATCCATGAGTATAAGGATCAAATGCTATTGCTGATACCTTTGACATATCAACTTTATCATTATTCATAACTTTTTCATCTACTGATATATTAACAACTTTACCAATTACTCCTGAGTCACCATATTCAATAAATTCACATTCCATACAAATTGGAAATTCATTAATAATTGGTGCATCAACTCTCTCAGATCTAGTCGCAGATAACCCACTTTTTTCAAATTTGTTAGGTGTATTATTACCTGATACTACACCAAAATAATCTGCTTCAATAACATGATTACTATCAGCAATACTAACTGTAAAAGCCTTTCTTTCTTTAATATTTTTTACTGTTTTATGACTTTCTGTTAAATTTAATAAAACTTGATCTCTTTCAAACATAGTTCCCCATGCTGCATTCATAACATTTACACTTCCATCTTCATTATATGTTGCTATCATAAGTACAGGCATTGGAAATATACCTTCTGTTATTTTAATGTTTTTTCTCATAATTTATTTTCCTTTCTAAATTATTATATCATGAAAAAGCATATGATTAATATTATTTAATTATTTTTTATAAAGTATTCTTTTTTTACTAATTGTTTTGGTAGCTCTTTATCTTGATAATAGTTTTCCTGATAGAATTGTAAAAAATATTGGCTTTGAAGTTTTTTTAATAATTCTCTTTTCTTTTCAATTGGTAACATTTGAATCATTTGTTCAATTTCACTATCATTTAAAGAATTCAAAATCTTTTTTTGTAAACTGTTACAATATTCAATATATTTATATTGAAAAGTTTGAGTTTGTGACAATTCATTTGTAAATTGAAATAAAATATTAATTAAATATTGATTTAATACTGAAACAAATTCTTTATCACGTGCGTTAAGTTTTAATATAATTTTATCACAACTAATTCCTTCTTGATTTCTCATTTCAAATGGGCATTCAAAAGTTAAAGAAAAAGATGTTTGGTTTATAGAAAAATTACTTATATATGTATAATTACTAATTAAATAAGAAATAATTTGATTAACTATTTTAAAATCAATATATTCATCTAATTTATAAGTAGTTGAACTTGAAATCCTTGAATATTCATTTCCATCTAAAAATCCGATAGTAGTAATTTTTTTATTATCATATGATTCTTGAAAAGTAAAATATATTTCCATTATAGATTTGATTTCATTATTCTTTCTAGGATTTAATATAGGATGTATTTTATATATTTCATTTTTTATTTTATCTAATACTTCATTTTGATTTATAGTAATCATAATATAAATACCTTTCTGTTTTTTATTATTATAATGAATTATAATACTTTGTCAATTAAATATAATCTGTTATAACCGGTTATAACAATAAAAATAATATAATTTCAATTCATACAAGCTAAAAGGTAGTAAGAGTTATTTTTAACTACCTTTTTATTTTTTCATCATCTTAATATATTGTTTTTCTTTAGTTGGTGATTCCATTAAAAATATTTTTTTGTTAGTTAAATCTATTTTTATATCTATTCCAAATGGTAATACACCAATTGGAGAAGCATGACCTATATTAATATTATATAAAATAGGTAATTCTTCTTTATTAAATTCTTTTAATACATTTTTGTATTCTTCGTAATATGTTTCATTTTGTGGTTTTCCAACTATAATACCTTTAATAACATCAAATATTCCTTGAGCACCTAAATTTCTTAAATAATATGTTATTAAATCAGGATTAGGTTTTGCTTCACTTGTTTCTAATAGTAATATTTTGTCTTTCCACTCATCTTTAGTAGGCCATATTTCTGTTCCAATTATCATAGGAAAAACATCTATATATCCGCCAAGTAATTGTCCTGTTATAATTCCAGATCCTTGTAAAACTTCATATCCATGTTCTTCTTTTATAGTTTTTTTAGCAATGTTTACATTTTTCTCATCCCAAGGAACGAAATCATTTGACCAAGTTTCACTTGATTTTATTTCATAAATTTCACAATCATTAAATAATATATTTTCTACTGCTTGTTTTGTATAATCAAACATTTTTACATATTCACCAAATTCACACATTATTGTTGGTCCATAAAATGATACTACTTCAGCTTTATTCATCATTAAATGATTAATTGTAGTATCTGAATAACCCATAAATATTTTTGGATTATTTTTTATTACTTCATAATCTATATATGGTAATAATCTTATAGTATCATCTCCACCAATAGCGCAAAAAATTCCTTTAATTGAATTATCCTTAAATGCATCCATTAAATCTTTTGCTCTTTCTTCAGGATGTTCATATACAAACTTGCTACCTTTTAAAGCATTTGGCATAGCAATTACTTCTAAACCAAACTCTTCCTCTAATCTTTTTTTAGCAATATAATATTTGTGAATAAATTCATCATCACCTAATATTCCACTAGATAAACTAACAACAGCAATTTTATCTCCCTTTTGTAACATTTCAGGTTTTATCATTTTTATCACTTCCTTAAATCCAATTCTTTATATCAAATATTATACAAATTAAATATTATTTAAATACATCATCTGGATATTCAGTATCTTTAAATTGACTGGGAGTAAAATATTTCACTTCTCCCTTATCATTAATCGAAAAAATATATAAATTTAACACTTGTGCTATTTCTTTTGGTATTCTTCTAAGAGCAACTTGTGCAGATTCCCAATATAATCCTAATCCATATTTATATGCTCTATTTATTTCTTTTCCACCTTTTTTAGAACTATAATACCTTTTAACATTCATTCTTGTAATTATTTGTCCTAAAGCATTTAGCCATACTTCTCTATTAATAGATCGTGCAGATTTAGCATAAGATTTACCCTTACACTCTATAAAGAAGTATTCACTATTTCTCTTACCACCAATTAATTTAATATCTACACCATGTTGATGTAAATCAGCTTTAACGGTTTTCTCAGCATGCCAGTTTCCATCAATCTTGTTTTCCATGTAATTTATAACTTTATTTGTAATAAAATCTTCATCAATCTTTTGCATTACAGCCACCACTCTTTACATAATTATATCATATAAGCTAACTTTCATTGTAAATAATTCATATAAAAAAGAATCATAAAACGATTTTTTAATGTTTCATGCATAATAAAATACAATTAATATCATTAAATAGTTTTTTATATTTTTCATTTTTTACAAATTAAATTTGCTATATATTAAAGCTATAATATCAAAAAAGTATAAAAAATGTCACCTAAATGTCACCCAGAGCAAAATAAAAAAGCCACGAGGCTCTTATTTTAAACAAAATGAGAAGCTTTCGCTTTTCTTCAGGGGTCACTTTTTTTCATGTATTATCTCTTATGAAATAATTTAAATCCTTTGTTTATAAGCTTTTTTTGTTTTTT
>CANQBF010000068.1 GCA_947588895.1 uncultured Bacilli bacterium
GGAGTCATAGTAAATCTATTATATGGAACTTCATCAATTTTAATTCTGTGGGATTCCACGGAATTAAAATTTTCATTGTTAATTTCTTCCCATAAACTATAATAATCAAAAGAATTTTTATTAGACATCCAATTTCTTATTACTCCAGAGGGATCTTCGGAATTTGCATATTTCGCTAAATCTGTTAATGAAATATAATTAACATTTCCAACTCGCATTATTCCAATTTTATTTTCTTTGACAATAATTTCAGTAGTTACAATATCTGATTTCATTTTGGCACTCCTTTCTTCTATTTATTAATAAATTCTAATTGCTTTTCCAGTTTTTTATAAGATGTCTTGCAATTATTCATAACTTCATAAGCACTTATTATGACTGTGGAATCAAAAATACTTCTATAATAATATCCATCAGTTAGATATCCACTATGGCTGATTTTTTGAATTTATTTTTAGAACTAAGTATGATTTTCATATCTATTTTATTACTTTATAAATTAATTGAACATAAGAATTATTTAGTTTATTACATTCAATCAGCTCTAAAGCCTTCAATTTATTTAAATCTTCAACTTTATTTATTGCTTCTCCATCAATCAAAGTTGAAGTATCACGACCACCAACCAATAAAGGTGCAATTACTATATTAACATAATCAATTAAATTTTCTCTTAAAAATAAGCCATTTAAATTACCACCAGATTGAATTGTTATTCTTTCAGCATTATATTTTTCTTTTATATCAAATAATAATTTATTTAAATCCAAGTTATTGTAATAAATTATATCTAAATTATCATATTTCTCTTTTAATGAAAAGGCAATATGATTTTTATTAGTTGTTACCAATATTAGCTTTTCTACCCAATGACATAAATAATTAATTCCATTTTCATTCAAATGCGGTTTATTGTCTATAATTATAAATCTTACATCTACTTTTTCAGGAAGATTTTTTCTTTCATTAACACCTATTTTAGCCATTACACGCCCAGTATTTAACGAATAAAAATCTGTTGTAGTTTCAATTTCGTAATATTGATGTAACCCTTCTTTTACTCCATTTATTTTGCACCAATCTTTATCTGCATCTAAGTCATCACTATTTCCACTATTAATTTTACCATCCAACGATTCTAGCATAAATAAAGTTGTTATAGGTCTTTCCATATTAAATTCACTCCTTATATCTTATGATACTATAATTTTTCTTTATTTTCTAAAAAATAAAAAATTTTTCAACATTTGTTTACTATTATTATTCTAAATTTCAATTAATCATAAAAACTTTTATAATTTGTCACATTGCCTTTCTTGTTAAAACAAAAAGAAGTGTCAACATGCATTTTATGTTAATACTCCTTTTATTGTTTTATTTTTTCATTTATGTATATAATGCTACTATTGTAGTCCTTTATAAAATTAAGATTCTCTATTGACTAGTTACTCCCACAACAATTTTTGTATTTCTTACTTAAGCAATGCTTTATCAACTTTTTGAATATATATTGTATTATGCTATTATTGTTATTAAAGGATTTTAGTTCGGTTAGCCATTATAAAACTCCAAGAAATTTTATCAATAAATTAAATGTTTTTACCCACGAGCTTATAAATGTTTCTTCATTTATTGTATGGTATTTTTTAATAGTACTTCCGATAGAAATTACATCTAATCCATCTATTCTTTCCTTTATTGAAGAGCATTCAATACCGCCATGCCCTATTTCTTCTAAAGGATATTCAGAATATTCATTAAAATATAATTCTTTATATTGTCTTAATAACTTCGATTTATAATCCACTTCCCAAATTGAGTCTGTATAAACTTCACTAACAATAAAATTATTATTCAAATTTTTATTTTTGTTATTAATCATTTCAAGTTCATTCTCGTCCATACTTCTAAAAACATAATAAATGCTTACTTTATTATCAGATGTTCTAATTATTCCAAGATTAGCAGATGCCATATTTTTAGAAATATATCCACATTTTAAATCTATTATTTCCTTGAATATATTTTGCGTATCTTCTTTCGAAAAGCTAACTTGGTTATCAACTTTAGCGATTTTAACTTTCAATTCTTTAAAAATATCATTTATATTTAGTTTTGTACTTATAACAACTTCGCAAAAAGTAGCTAAATCATTTTCGGAAGTACCACCATTTATACTTTTTATAAATATATCTTTATCTTTTAATAAATTAGCCATAGTAGTAATAGCATTTTTTTCGGATAAATCAACATCTTCTCCAGAATTTCCACTAGGAAATCCATCCACTAAAACATTATAGCTTGGCAAATCATTTTTAATTAAATTTCCAGTAAAAACATATTCATTGCAAATATCCCCATCTGCTCCTATAAATATACTATTATCTTTTGAGTTATCAAGATTAATTAGTCTTTTACTTTCAACTTTAGAATATGGAAAAGTTACTGCTCCATTAAATGTAGTTTCTTCTTCAGTAGTAAAAAGAAATTCTATATCCGGATGTTTTAAGCTATTGTCTTCCATTATAGTTAACATCATTGCTAAGCCAACACCTTGATCCGCACCCAAAGAAGTATCTTTAGCAGTAACTTTATCTCCATCAATGATTACATCAATTCCATTATTTTTAAAATCATGATTGCTATCTTCATTTTTTACACATACCATATCTAAATGTGCTTGTAAAGCTATTGAATTAGAATCAATGTTACCTTTTTTCTTAATTAAAACATTATTGTTTTCATCTTTAAAATAATATAAATTATTTTCTTTAGCAACATTAACAAAAAAGTCTGCAATTTTTTCTTCTTGTCCTGATTCTCTTGGTATTTTTGATACTCTAAGAAAGTTTGTTATTAATTTTTCTTTATATTCCATCTTCATATCCTTTCACATTTAATGTAATTAATTTTTTTGTGCACATTTTGAGCATATTTTTGTAATTTATGATATTTTTTCAAAACTCTATACTTAACACACCTTATAAAATCCTACTATTTACCGCAGCAATTTTTATATTTCTTACCTGAGCCATGCTCCTTATAATTTAGTATATATATTATTTATAGTATTATCATTATCATCGGTAAGCAAATAGTATTTTTGGTATTTAAATTTCTATGTTTACTATAAATATTTCATAAAATGGAAACAATTTGGAAACATTGTTATCATTCGTTCACAATTATATTTTAAATAATTCTATCAAACATCTAATAAATTTTTTCAAAAATATTATATCGGCATTATTAATAATAATCTATTATATAAATGGCATTATTTATATTAATTAACATTGTTTTTAATAATTTCAATTAACTTTTTCGTACTAAAATTAGGCAAATGATTTTTTGATAATGCGATGCCAATATATCTACAAGGAATTTTTTCTTTTATATTTAGCTCAAATAATTCTTTATTATCAATTAAACTTCTAATATATTCCTTAGTTACATATCCAATACCAAATCCAATTTTAGTAAACTCCGTAACTAATGTATAACTTGTTAATTCAAAATTAGGTTTAAGAATAATATTATTTTCTTTTAAAAAATCATCTAAAAATTTTCTAGTATTAGAACCTTTTGCTTGTAAAATTAAAGGATAATTATTTAAATCTTTTAAAGAAATCTCTTTGCCAATTAAAT
>CANQBF010000069.1 GCA_947588895.1 uncultured Bacilli bacterium
ACATTTTATTATACAATTCCAGATATTATTGGTAAAACAAAAAAAGAAGCTAAGTCTTTAATAAATACAATGTATGCAGGAATTAATATAGAATTTGTTGGTGATGGTGATAAAGTCATAGATTCAGTACCTAGAAGTGGAGACAGAGTTAAACAAAATTCTACTATTAAAATTATGTTAAATTAAAAAATCTTCATTTTGAAGATTTTTTATGGAGTTATAACAACTCTA
Source organism: uncultured Bacilli bacterium (assembly GCA_947588895.1). Lineage (GTDB taxonomy): Bacteria > Bacillota_I > Bacilli_A > RF39 > UBA660 > SIG200. Next base: position 232 of record CANQBF010000069.1, read on the forward strand.
CTAGAAATATGATCACTAGCAATTCCGTCTTGCCTTCCTTTTGCAAATATACCATTTGTTTTGCTTGCACTACTTCCAGATGTATAATAACCACCTAAGACAGGGAAAACCCAACTACTATATAATGGTGTATTTGCATCATCATACCATGCATCTGTTTCTATTAAACCATATCCATAACAAGTGCCACCATTACATGCATTTGATCCATTTATTGTACTTGTTGTACCAGTAAATCCATCATAATATTTACTATCAGGCAAACTAGTAAAGCCAGAATTTGCTAAATAATGATCTGTTCTTGTATCATATTTATAATTTGCCATAGCATATTCAGAAGCACCACCTGACATATCATATATTCCATATATTGTACCACTAGTACTTGCACCTATACCTCCGGGATCAACTTCATATGAAACTTGAGTATTTACTTCTGGTACTGATGGAGTTTTATTACTTGATCCTGTTATAAATGAACCTGAGTTATTTGTATATACTTCCTTATTTGCACCAGTATATTTACTATTACCATATTTACCATATTTACTTTGAGATAAATATGTTACCGAAGCCCAATCACTCATTTTACTTAAATGAACATCCATAGTTGATGTCGTATCAAATCCAAATGTTGAAGCATTATTTTTTTGCATACTTCTTGATGCAAAAAAGAAACTACTTATTGTTTGATTTCTAATAGATGCAATTAAAGGTTTTATTAATATTTTACTAGCATCACAACTTTCATTTTTACAAGCTGATGATAATGAACCTCCAATTTCAAATTTACCAAACCATATTCCAGTAAGATTTTGAGTACCAAAAACAAATGCTGGATGCAATTTATAATTAGTTGTGGTGGAAGAAGATGTATTACTTAAAAAGTTAACACCTATTTCACCTGGAAGACTAGCAGTACCTGATGCATATTTTGTACCTAAATTATCTGTTCTATATTCATATCTTGGTATCCATACCCACATAGTATTTATATCTTCTAAAGGTATTTCTGTACCATTAGGTGCATCTTGATAAAAATTCCTTTTATTTGAAACAATAGTAACTGCATTTGCCCATATTTGATTAGAATAATTATGAGATTTAGTTATATCTTGTTTTACCCAAACATTACATTCTTCACAATAAACAACACTAATCATACCAGAAGTTAATTTAGGATTATTTGCTCCACTACCATCCGTAAAAGAATTAAAAGGTCTAATATTTGTATCATCTAAAACATTTTTTAAAATAAAAACTCCATTAGAATATGTATAATTTGTATTAACACTTCCTCCAGTATTAACTAAAAAAGATAAATTTTTATTATTAAAATTATCAACTATTAAATCTCCACCTTCTATAATTTCTGAAGGAAAATTATTATTAGTTATACAACTATAAGTAATTTTATGAAAAGGTCTAAAATCAAAATCTAAACTTATAACATAATTCGTATTATCTGCTTTATAACCATCACTTTTATATTTAATTGTTATATAAATATCTTTAGTTATATTTAAACTACATTTAGTATTAACACAAATCTTATCTTTCATCTTATATCCAGACATTGAATATTCTAAATTACTAGGTAAACCTGTTATATTAAATATTCCCATTTCAGTACCTTCGTAATTTGTAACATTAACTTTAAAAGTAATTGATGAATTTGAATTTGGTAAATTTATACTAGACATAATTTTACTTACATTATAATCTTCCCAATTAGAAACAGCATCTCCTGTTTTACCATTAACAGTAATTGCTGTAATTCTAATGTCAGTAGTAGGTCTTATAGTTAATGCTATTTTTTCAATATATAATTTTCTTTCAAAAACAGACCAACCAGTTGATAAAAATACTACTGCTATAATCAAAGAACATATAATTAATGTATGATATGAAATATGATTAGAGATTTTTCTCTTTTCTTCCATTTTTTGTATCCTCCATATCAACTGCTTTTACTTTATACAAATAAATATCATCATTATTTTTGATATAGAAATAACATTTTTGATGTTCATAAATACTATAATACATAATTGGTAATTTTAAATTATCTCTTACATCTAATAATTCTTCAAATTTATTTAATTCAATTGTTTTGTTCATACTAAATTTATCAATACCAGTAGTAGTATTAACTATATATCTATCATATTCTTTTAAAATTTTATTTATATATTTATCATAATCATTATTTTTATTTTTTAATAGTAATAACATTCTAATAATTTTTATTAAACAAAATAACATAATTATTAAAACAATAATTTCTATAATTAACATTTTACTATTAAATTCTAATTTACTATCTGAAATAGCCTTATTCTTTTCAGATGATTCTTGAGTATCAAATTTAATCTCAATAGCTTTTTCAGATAATGGTATTTTAATTACAGAAGAATTACTATCACTAATATTGTATCCTTCACTATCACTATCTTTATTAACTACTAAAGATATATTTAAATAACTATTTGTATCAACTCCAAAAGATGTTTTAAATTTATTAGCTAAACTATTATAATAATCATAATCTATTACTATATTTTCTTTAATATTATATATATTACTATTATTCATAGAAGCTGTTTTACTATCTAATAATACATATTGTTTATTAAAATAATTAGCATCATTTGTTTGATTAGAAATTATAAGATCTCCAACAATTTTATAATTAAAATCTATTGTAGCTGTTTTATCTATTAAAAAATTATAATCAAAATCTATATTTATTTTATCTATTAAACTAGCCACATAAAGCATATTTTCATCTAAATATTCTTTATCATAAAATTCATTCTTTTTTAAATAAACTTTATAGTCTATCTTTTGATCTTCTTTATAATTAACTACTTGAGATTTTGAATAATCATATACACTATTTAATAAAAATAAGAAAACACATAGAAATATAAGAAAAGCAATAACATAAAAAGATACTCTCATATTATAACTAATATAAATTTTTTTATTTGTTTTTTTATTTTCTATTTTTTCAGGCCTTTTTTCTTTTTTATTTATTTTCTTTTATTTTAATAGATGATTTTTTTTTTTTGTTTTATTTTTATTATTTTTTGAACTACGATTATTACTCATTTAAGCACCTCCTTTAATCAATTAAATTATTTAACCATACTGCTGGATAGCCTAAATATGGTAAGTGAAAATCAACAGTTCCTACTATCATATCTTGAGTTATTTTAAAATTATCAAGATTTTCATTAGCATCACCTTTTGTATAAAAACAATATTGATTATCTAATTTAATTT
>CANQBF010000070.1 GCA_947588895.1 uncultured Bacilli bacterium
TTGTTTTATCTTTTTCTCTATATTTTCACTTAAAAAGGAGTGCTTTTTATTTTTCACTCCTTAAAGCTGATTACTTTCTTTTATCTTTAACTCATATAAATTTTCTTTATAAGCTTTATTTTCTAAAATAAAATCACTATTTCCAATCAAAGTACCACCAATTTTTTTATAAAATTTATTAGCAGGATTCTCTACTAACGTACTTACTAAAATAGATTTATAATTATTTTTTAATTCATTAATGGCAAATTGAACAAGCTTAGTTCCAATACCCTGATGTTGATAAGCATTATCAATATATAAAGCATGTATTTCTCCATAATTATTATTAAAATCTTTTTTATTTTTACCATAACGAATAATGCTAACAACTTTGTTATCTATTTCACATACTGCATATTCCTGTATTTTATCTTCACATTTTTTTATACTAATTTCATCATCTATATTTAATTTATCTAAAAATTTTTGAGGAAATATGCCTTTATATGTTTCTTTCCATCCATTCATATTAATTTTAACAATATCTTTTGCATCATTTATATTAGCTTTTCTAATCATTCTTAACCTCCAATTTAATTACATCATTTATTTAATGGAATTATTGCTGAAATAAGTAATAATATAATAACTATTACAATTATTATATTAGATATTTTCTTATATGTTGTTAGCATTTTTTGATAATTTTTAAATAAATATAATAATTGAAATAAAATTATAAATGGATAAAGGGGAAAAATACAAAAAGTTACAAAAATAACCTTCATTGCTTCAAAGCCATAAACCCAATGTCCAGGAAATCCCCGTGTTCCTACAAAACCAGAATAAACTAGTATTAAATAAGATAAAAAGCTTAAAATATATAAGAAAAATATTACCTTATTTATAGAATTATCTTTTTTAGAAAGATTATTAACTCTATCTTTTTTATCTTTCTTTTGACTAAATTTATCAATAATATAATATATTGGATAACCATAACCATATAAAGTTAATAGTATAGTTAGTATTATACTCAATGTATTATCCATATTTATTGTTATAGATATATCCAAAAATACAATATATGGGAAAAAAAGAGCATATAAAATTCCTTTAATGTATTCAATAAATGAACTGTCTTTTGGCATTAGTATAATACATCCAACAATAGCAATTATAAAGGGAATCATCGCTCCATATAAAAGAAGTTTTTTCTTTTTTTCTTTTTCTATTATTATGTCATAATTATCTTCCATTTTTACCTCACTACTTTTTATAAGTATATCATAATTCTTAAATATATTATAACAAATCTCTAAGTTATGTTATAATTTAACTGTAAAGGATTAAAAATGATTGTTGAAGGTTATAAAGGATTTAATAGTAATAAAACTAATAGATATGGCGCATCTTTTGAAGAAGGGAAAACTTATACAATAGATGGAGATATTTCATTTGGAAATACAGGTAATGGTTTTCATATGTGTACTTCTTTAGCTGATGTTTTTCGTTATTTTGATAATGATATAGTAGTTGCTAAAGTTATTGGTTATGGAAATACTGTTTGTTATAATGATGAATACAATAGTTATTATAATATGTATGCCGTTTCTAATTTACTAATTAGATATTTTTTAAAAAGAGAACAAATTATAGAAACAATGCTAAATACATCTTACTTTGAATGTGAAAAATTTTTAAAAACTTTTAAATTAAATGATTTAGAAAAGCAATTATTTTTAAGTAAATATCAAAATGATTATTATATGGCTAAACTTATTCTCTATTATCAATATAATTATTTAGATGTTTATAAAAAAGATTCTAATATAAAAGAAATAACTAGAAAATTAATCTAGCTATTTATAAAAATGTTTCATTAATTCATTTGTTTCTTTACTCGTTGTCATTCTTACTTTTCCTTTATCAATTACAATAAATTCAAGATTACCTAAATATGATGTTTTAAAAAAAGACCTTATTGGTTCATAAACTTTCATTTTATTATAAGAACCCCCGATAAAACGCTATCTTATATCCTTCTTTTAAAGCTTTTATATTTGCTCTTATACCATTAATTATTATCATTTATACCCTCCATAATATTTTCATATTCTTCTTTTAAATCTTTAGTTAAATTATCACTTTCATCTAATATAATGGCATATAATATCCATTAATCCCATAGTGTTATTTCTTCTAATTCTCTATCATCAAAATTACCAAAATCATTGATATATCTCTTTAAAGCTCTTATTTTTAAATATGTTTCTTTACCCTTTTCAGTTTTTGCTAAGTATTCATTTTTAGAAAATATTTGAAAAGAAAATAAAAGTACAAACCAATCAACCACAAAAATTAATGCATCAATTAATTGTAAGTCATCTCTTGTAAAATTCATAATATTTAAAATAACTATTAAAAATATTATCCAAAAGGGAAATGATAAGATATTATCTTTAATTTTTGCATTCTTTATATACCCTTTCTTTTTTAAATCATCTTTTATATAGCTTAAAAATCTTTGCTTAAATTCCGTTGTATTCATAAATTTATAACAATCAAGCACATATTTTTCTGGATATGTTAAATTAGTATATTTTTTTAATTTTATATTTTCTAAAGTGGCCTTTACTAAAGTATTAATATTTCTACCATTATTATAAAGATATCCTATTTCAGCAATAGACAAATCGTTTAATAAATTATGATAATATAAATATTTATCTTTATCATTTTTATCTATGTCATTATTTTTAATTAAAAATTTAAGCAATAATAAATATATATCATAAATAACTAAAATTATTGTTAAAATGCATACTATTATAAATAACATATGAAACCACCTTTAACTACATTATACATTATTTATTAGTGGCATTAATTTATAAAATGTCAATTAGACAAATTGTTTACAAAAAAGAAAAGAACTAAATTACTAGTTCTAATCTTTATTTTTTATCTTATCTTCAATAAATTTAATAAATTCATCATACGTTACAGTTATAGTTTCTTCACTGCCATATAATCGATAACTTATTGTTTGATTGTCAACTTCTTTTTGGCCCAAAATTAAAGTTACAGGAATTTTATTTACAACCGATTCACGCATTTTATAGCCAAGTTTTTCTTCTCTATCATCTATTTTTACCCGATAGTCACTTAATTTTTCTTTTATTTCTTTGGCATATTCTAAATGATATTCATTATTAACTGGAATAATATTAATTTGAACCGGTGAAAGCCAAAGTGGAAGTGCTCCTTTTGTTTCTTCAAGATAATAAGCTATGAAACGGTCTAAACTGCCAAATACTGCTCTATGAAGAACTACTGGAGTTTTCTTTTCTCCATTTGAATCAATATATGTTAAATCGAATTTCATTGGTAGGCAAAAATCTAATTGACAAGTAGATAAAGTATATTCATTACCTACTGCTGGTTTCACTTGAACATCCAGTTTAGGTCCG
>CANQBF010000071.1 GCA_947588895.1 uncultured Bacilli bacterium
CCACCTGAAATTTTAAAAGAATTACCAACTGAAGAAGAATTAAATTTACACATTGATTTAGAAAATAAATAGTGTCATTTTGGTCTACAGAGAGAACTATTTAAACTATGGCTTTGCTAATTTAATAGAAAGCAAAAAATACATACTATTTCTTTTTAATACATCTAATAATTATATAAATAATTGTTACTATAATTAATAAAAATAAACTTGTTAAAAATATAAGACCTACAATTATAAAATCGCCAATTCCTGATAGAGCAGATAATCCATAACCATAGTCATAATTATTTATAAATACTGCACCAATAAAACTAATAATTAATATAGTAATATCTATACAATAAAATATTTTAAGTTTTTCATTCATTTTAATCATCCTTTTAATTTGCTTATGTTTCGTGGTATTGAAATGTTAAAACTGGTTTATCCAGTTTTTATTTTTCTTAAATACCATTTAAACACCCTTTTGCTCAAAAATTCTAGTTAATAACCCTTAACACCTTCTAAAGTTTCATCATTTTCAATAAATTCTTTAACATTAATTGTAGTATATTTAGTTTTAGTTTCTCGAATAACTACTTCTTTAATTCCAGCATTAATAATCATTCTTTTACATAAGGCACAAGGTCTAGCATTTTCTACATAAGTGTTATCCACATAATTTTTACCAACTAAATATAGAGTAGAGTCAATCATGTCTTTTCTTGGTGCAGAGATAATAGCATTTTGCTCAGCATGAACACTTCGACATAATTCATATCTTTCTCCTCTTGGAATATTTAACTTTTCTCTAGTGCAATATTTTAAATCGCAACAATTCTTTCTTCCACGAGGTGAACCGACATAACCAGTAGCAATAACTTCATCATTTTTAACAATAATTGCTCCAAAGTTTCTTCTTAAACATGTTCCTCTTTCAGAAACGCTTTCTGCAATATCTAAATAATAATTTTGTTTATCAACACGCATATAATACCTCTTACTTTCTTAATAAAATTATAAATAAAATATAAATATTTGTAAATAATAATATTGATAAGTATGAAAAAGATTATGTATTTAAATATAATATTATTAATATTAATATTAATTAGTTTTATTACTTTTAGAATTTATATAAATGTAAATAATGAAAATAATAAAAAAATAGATAATAATATAAAAGATATTGTTATTGAAAAAAATATCTTAAAAAATTATACATCATATTTATATCAAGATGAAACAGGTAATTTATATACAAAAAATTATAATAATCATAATGAAATAGATATTGATGCGATTATAAAAGAAGATAAAATTAATGATTTTAATAATAAAGTAGAAGAGTTATTAAATTTAAAATATCCAAAATTTATTGTTAATAGTTTGTTACAAGAAGATGTTATTAGAAATTATTTAATAAGAAGTAATGAACTTGTAATATATTTTAGTAATTATCAATTAGAGTATGAATTAGAAGAATTATTATATTTAAAAGTTAATTATAATGAAATAAAAGATTATATTACTTTTACAGTTATTTTAGATAGTGAATATGAAAATGAAGATGGTTTTAAATATAATAATTCTAAAAAAAGTGTTGCAATTACATTTGATGATAGTCCTAATAAAAATAAAACAACTAGGTTATTAAATATTTTAAATGATAATAAAGCTAATGCCACTTTTTTTGTGGTAGGTAATAAAATAAATAGTAATAAAGATATTCTTTTAACAATGAAAAGTTTAGGTAATGAAATTGGTAGTCATACTTATAATCATAAAAGTATGAAAAGAATGACAGATGAAGAAATAGTTTTAGATTTTTATAAAATGAATGATTTATATAAAAGTTTATTTCAAGAAGATTTAAAGTTAATAAGACCACCATATGGTTCATATACAGATAAAACTTTATCATTAATACCAGCATCATTTATTTTATGGAATTTAGACACTAATGATTGGAAACATCATAATAGTGATTATTTAGTTAATTATGTTCTAGATAATATTAAAGATGGTGATATTATTTTATTTCATGATTCTTATGATTCATCTATTTCAGCGATTGAAAAATTATTACCAATTTTATATAGTAAAAATTATCAAGTAATGACTGTATCTAAATTATTTGAAGTTAAAAATAAACCATTAGAATTAAATAAAGATTATTATAAAGCAAGTTAGAATATAGCTAAATCAACATCACCAGCATTATCATCAAGTTCAGTATAAATTGATAAAGCACCACCAACTAAGAAGACCATTGAAGTTATTAATCTTTCCATTGCCACTCTTTGTCTTCTTTCATCTTTAATTCTAGCAATATTTACATCTTCAATAGCAATAGCAACATAATATAAATAAATAATAAAAGCAATAATTAATAAAGTAATATTTATTTTTCTACCACTTTTTTGATATTCATGATTACCAGTATAAATAAATTTTTCTTCAAAACTATTAGCAATAATAGCAAATGTAACAATAAAAAAATAGATATACCATACTATATCTTCTTCTCTAAGTAATTTTAAATTTCTTAGTTTATCTTCCATACTAAATATTATGTTAAAGAAAAAATAACTATTTTAAAATAGCTATTTTTTCTTATGTTTAATTAAATAATTATTTAATTTATTAATTTTTATATAATGGGGTGCAATTAAAAATATAAGAGAGAATATTAATAAGATACAAGCAGTTAATATTTCCCAAATATTACTATGACTCATAAATAAATAGATACTAAATATTAAACCCATAATACCAAGAATTATTAATCTAGTTAATCTTTTATTAATATTTTGACCAAATTCTGTATTACTAAATTCTTCTTTTAAATCATATTGTTCATCTTTAGTTAAAGAATAATATTTTAATTTATACATATCATCACCACTTAAATTATAACTTAAATAAGTTCTTTATTGCAACAAAATATAATAAATGTTAATATATAAGTGGTGATGATATGATAATTAATTTAGATGAACTAAATATTAAAAATAATATAGATATTAATTTAGATGTTTTTAAAGATGATGATTTAGATAAAAGAATTATTGATTTAAAAAAGGCAAAAGTAGTAGGTAATATACATAAAAATAGTAATGAAGATATAATATTAGAATGTAAGTTTCAAGGAGATATGATTATATCTGACAGTATTACATTAGATGAAATACCATATTCTTTTACAATAGATATTAATGATAATTTAGATAATTTAATTGAAAATTGTGAAGATTGTTATGAAAAAATGCAAAATACCCTTGATTTAAAGAAGATTTTATGGCAAAATATTGTATTGGAAGTTCCCATTAGTTACTCTATAAATAAAG
>CANQBF010000072.1 GCA_947588895.1 uncultured Bacilli bacterium
TAGAACTTAATTAAACTAATATAAATTAAAACACACAAAAATGGAGCCTTTCGGCTCCTTCAGGGGGTTTTGGTTGATTCACTCTCACCTTTGAATTCGTAAGAGTAATCAAGGTAGCATGACTTGTATCATGCTATAATAATCTTATAATAATTATTTATCTTTGTCAAATAAAATTTTTAAAAAAGTGTCTAGTTTAGTTTATAAAGTTTATAGAATCAATCATTTTATTATAATAATCCATTGTTTCGTATCCCTTATTATCAATAAATTCCATTGAATCTTTCTTAGCTTGTAACAATATTTTATAGTCTTCTTTTAAATTAGCAATTTTAAAAGTTGCATCTCCACTTTGCTTTACACCAAATAGATCTCCTTGTCCACGCATTTCAAAATCTTTTTCACTAATATAAAAACCATCATTACTTTCTTCTAATACTTTTAATCTTTGAGTATCTTTGTTACTAACTAAATAACAATAACTTTGAACACTATTTCTTCCTACTCGACCACGTAATTGATGAAGTGTTGCAAGACCAAATCTCTCTGCATTATAAATAACCATCATTGTTGAATTAGGTACATCTACCCCTACTTCAATAACAGTAGTAGATATTAATATTTTTATTTCACCATTTTTAAATTTCTCCATTATTTCATCTTTTTCTTTATTTTTTAATTTACCATGTAAAATACCAATACTAACTTTATTATTAAATGCAATATTAAATCTTTCTTCTAAATCTAATACACTTTTTAAATCTAAACCATCATTATTTTCAATTAATGGCGTTACAACATATATTTGATGTCCTAGTTTTAATTCTTCTAACATTTTATATAAAACATCTTTTATTTCATCCTCTTTTTTTACTTTAGTAATTATTTCTAATCTACCACTTGGTTTAGTTTTAATAATAGATAAATCTAAATCACCATAAATTGTTAAAGCATAAGTTCTTGGAATAGGAGTTGCAGATAAATATAACACATCAGGTACATTTCCTTTATCTCTTAAAGTATTTCTTTGTCCAACCCCAAAACGATGTTGTTCATCAGTTACTACAAGTCCTAAATTATGAAATTCTACTCCTTCACTAATTAGAGCATGAGTTCCAATAATTAAATTAATTTCGCCATTTTTAAGACTAGTTAATATTTTACTTTTTTCACTTTTTTTCATAGAACCAGTAAGTAGAGCCACTTTAACATTTAATTTTTCTAAATTTTTCTTAATACTTTCAAAATGTTGAGATGCAAGTATTTCAGTCGGAGCCATTAAAGCACTTTGATAACCACTTAAATAATTTAAATAAATGGCATAAGTAGCAATAACTGTTTTACCACTTCCAACATCCCCTAAAACTAAACGATTCATTCTATTTTCATTTGTTAAATCATTATATATATCTTTGGTGGCATTAATTTGGTCAGTAGTTAATTTAAAAGGTAAATTTACAATAAACTTATTAACATCTTCTTCCTTAACATCTCTTTTTATTCCCTTTGCTTTACTATTTATTTTTTTTAAATAATTAATCTTAAACATAAAATCAAATAATTCTTCATATTTAAGTCTAATACTAGCCTTCTTAACATCATCAATACTATTTGGTTTATGTATTAAATTTAATGCATCTCTTTTACTTAAAAAATGATATTTATTATTTATATAATCAGGTATATAATCTGCTATCCCATCAACTTCATTTAAAGCACTATCAACAAATTTAATAATATTATTATTGGTAATACCTTCAACTAAATGATAAACTGGTTCTATTTTATTATCTGTAATATTAAATTTTATATCACTAGCAACAAAGGAATTCTTAAGTTTATTATATTTACCTATTAAAACTACTTCTCTATTTATAGTTAAATTATTTTTTAAAAAAGCTCGATTAAAAATAGTTACATTTAAAATAACATTACTACTTATTGCTTTAAAATTTAATCTATTAAAATTTCTTTTAATATATTGTACTTTAGCATCTCCCACAATTATTGCTTTTATCATACAAGATTCATTTTCTAAAGCATTATTAATATCAATAATATTAATAAAATTATATTTATATGGATAATTTTCTAATAAATCATTTATATTATATATATTTAAAGTATTTAATTTTTTTAATAAACTATTTCCTATACCTTTTATATCTTCTAATTCCATAAATATCTCCATTAAAAATATATCATAAACCAATTTATAATTCAAATATTTGAAAGAAAACAGGACATACTAGTTACCGGACAAATCAATCTTGATTTGGCATAATTTAATTGGTGGTTATTTGTGGTATATAAAAGAGATTTTAAATTTGATAATGATATTAGAAAGAAAATATCTTTAAATATTAAAAAATATCGAGAAAAGGCTGGTATTACTCAAGAACAATTAGCACTTGATATTGGCTTATCTTATGATTTTACAAGAAGATTAGAATTTAAGAAAGGTGGAGTTGGTTGTTCAATTGATACTTTATATAAAATTTCTGTAGTTTTAAATACCAGAATTGATAAGTTTTTTGAATAAATAAAAAAGCTAAATAAATCAACATTATTTAACTTTTTTATTTTTATTTTTTGCTATAAATTTTACTTTTACACCTTTAACAGTAGCAAATTGTTTTTTTACACCTTTTGGTAAATTCTTCTTATAAACTTTCATTAAACTCACTCCTCGCCCGTAATTATAACACATTTTTCTAAAATATGATATAGTTTAATATAATTCGTTACAAATACCTGCTTCAGGACGATAAAAGCAATGATTTTTATAACGACCTGCTAGGGGTTGACTATACCATGTACTTTGACAAGTATTATTTCCTGGAGCATAAAACCATAAAGCGTGAGTTGCTGGATAATAATATTCTCCCCTTAAAATTCTTTCTGCTAGTCTTTTTTCTGTTGTTGTAGGACTACCTTGAAATAATGAACCATTAATACCAGAAAATTGATTCTTTTGATAAATAGCATCAGTTATTGAATCAATATCTTTAAATGTATAACAATTTGCAATTACTCTATTAACAACGACATTACCAACCATAAGCATGCCAAGTTCACCTTCATTTAAAGCTTCAGCTCGCATAATTCTAGCTAATAAATCTAATTCTTTTGTTGTATAATTAATTAGCATTTATACCACCTATAGTATCTTATGCTAGTATTTTAAAAAAAATTATGTTATAATTTATTTGTGCCTTTTAGGGGATTAGTTAAATGGTATAATAGGAGTCTCCAAAACTTTAGTTGGGAGTTCGATTCTCTCATCCCCTGCCA
>CANQBF010000073.1 GCA_947588895.1 uncultured Bacilli bacterium
GGTAGAAATTTAGATTTAGAATATTCATATAATGAAACAGTAACGATTACGCCAAGAAATTATGAATTTAATTTTAGAAAAGTTGGTAAAATAGCAAAACATTATGCCATGATAGGAATGGCTTATGTTATGGATGATTATCCATTATATTATGATGCCATAAATGAAAAAGGCTTAGGTATGGCAGGTTTAAATTTTCCAACTAATGCTTATTATTTTGAAGAAAATACAGCTAAAAAGAATATTGCTCCTTTTGAATTTATTCCTTATATTTTAGCTAATTGTCAAAATGTTAAAGAAGCAAGAGAATTATTAAAAGATATTAATTTAGTTAATATTGATTATAGTGATAATTTAAAAGCTTCGCCTCTTCATTGGATTATTGCTGATAGTAATGAATCAATAACTGTAGAGTCAGTTCAAGAGGGATTAAAAGTTTATGATAATCCAGTGGGAGTATTAACTAATAATCCAACTTTTGATAAACATATGTGGAATTTAAATAATTATATGAATTTATCCCCATTACCACCTCAAAATAATTTTTCTAATAAATTAACATTTGATACTTATAGTCGAGGTATGGGTGGTTTAGGTCTTCCAGGGGATTTATCAAGTGCTTCCAGATTTGTTAAAGCAACATTTACCAAAATGAATTCAGTGTCTAGTGATGATGAGAATTCTAGTATTAGTCAATTTTTTCATATTTTAGAGTCTGTTTATCAACAAAGAGGTTGTTGTATAATGGGAAAAGATGACTATGAAATAACTATTTATAGTTCTTGTTGTAATTTAGAAAAAGGTATTTATTATTATAAAACTTATGATAATAGTATGATTAGTAAAATAGATATGCATAAAGAAGATTTAGATAGTGATAAATTAGTTAGTTATAATTTAATAACTGAAGAACAAATATATGAACAAAATTAATTATTATTTTAGATAAGGAAGATAATTATGGAAAAAAGAAAAAAAGATATAGTCAAAATGTTACTTAATCAAAATTTAGATGAAAAAGATGAAGAAGAAATGATGGATTTATTAATTAATAGCCCAATTTCATTAGATGTTGATAAAGAAATTGATGAAAAAATGACTTTTGGGGATAAAGTTGCTGATAAGATTTCAGAAATTGCTGGAAGTTGGACATTTATTATCTTATTTTGTTTCTTTTTGTTATTTTGGATTATCTTAAATGGAGTAATATTAATAAATGGTATTGATCCATATCCATTTATTTTACTTAATTTATTATTATCTTGTTTAGCGGCTTTACAAGCTCCGATTATCATGATGAGTCAAAATAGACAATCTAAGAAAGATACAATTCGTAATAAAAATGATTATCGAACTGATTTAAAAAGTGAATTGATATTAGAAGAATTACATGACCATATGGAAAAATTAATACAAAATCAAAATAAAATATTAACTTATTTAAAAAAGATGGATGAAGATAATGATAAAAAATAATGAACAAATAAATAGTTATGCAGGAGAAATAGCTAAATATATTGTTAAATCTTGTTTAGATAATAATTATTTTATTGATACTTTAAAATTAGAATATTTAATGATATTAGCAGATGGATATATGTTAGTTAAGTATCAAAGAAAACTATTTAATGAAGAAATTATTTTAATAAATAAAGGCTTTAAAATAAAAAGTATTGATGAAGAATTTAAACGTTATAATATTGGATTTGATAAAGATATAAATTTAACTTATCATTTACCATTACTTAGTAATGAAGAAGAAATAATTTATTTTGTATGTAAAACGTATGGAGAATATACTATTGATAGTTTAAATAAGTTAAGTATATTTCAAAGATTAATTCAAGATTATAATTTTGAAAAAGAATTTATTATTCCAAATAGGGAATTTATTAATTATTTTAAAGCATTTTATATTGAAGAAGAGAATAAATTAAATGATTATTTAAATTTAAAATTAACAAGAAAATATTATTATAAAAAAAATAGTTTATAGTAGTATAGTTATAAAAAATGTGATATTATCTTTTTAAGAGAGGTTGTGTAGGATGAATAAAAAGATAGGTATTATAATTGGTGTTGTTGGTGTCTTAATTATATTGGGTGGCTTAATATTTTACATAAATATAGAGAATAATAAAAATAAACAAGAGAATAATGTTAATCAAAATAATAATCAAAATGATAAAGATAAAAATCCAGTAGAAGAAAATAATAATCCTAGTGAAGATGAAAAGTTAGTTGAACCAACACTTAGAAATGGTTATTATGAAATTAATGAGGGAGATTTTTCTTTAGTTAATATTGAAGAAACAAAAATTACCAAATCACAAAATGAAAATGTTGTAGTTTTATATGATAGTAGTAAAAAATATAGTAAAAGTAAATTAGAAGATTTAACATTCTTAGATAATTTAGATTTAGAACATTCTTTTGATATTTCTGAGTATTTAAAATATTTCTTCTATATATTTAAAGGAGAATCTAAAACTAAATTTACTAAAGATGATATGTCTATTGTTTTAGCTTATGCAGCAAGTATGACTGAATCGCCAAGAGATGAAAATTATATTAAGAGTTTAGCTAAAAGATATTTTAATGTTGATAATTTTGAAATGACAACAGGACTTTATAAAGTTATATATTCTACTTTAGATAATGATGAATTTACAATTATGAAAAAAGATGGCTATTATATTTCATCAGCTACTGATGGTAGATGTATTGATTTAGCATATAATCCATATATGACTGATATTAAAGTAAATGGAAGTAATGTAACAATTTATTATGATTATGCACTTGATAGTGAAAATAAAAATAGTTGCTATAATGAAAATCTAAGCCAAGAAGATAAAGCAAAATGTCGAATTGGTACTTATAAAATTGATATTACGATGAATAAAGAAAAACAAATCTTCGCAGTTAATAAAATAGAATATACGAAAGAGAAGTAATTTGAAATATTTCAAAAAAAGTAACTGGTGTAAAATCATCAGTTTTTTCTTGACTTTCGGGGGGGGTAATATAAAATTATCTTATAGATAGAAAGTAG
>CANQBF010000074.1 GCA_947588895.1 uncultured Bacilli bacterium
ATAGCGAAAGTGATCCAGAAAATTTACCATGGAAAGAACTTAATATAGATGTAGTATTAGAGTGCACTGGTTTTTTTACTAGTAAAGATAAAGCTTCAAAACATATAAGAGCTGGAGCAAAAAAAGTTATCATCTCTGCACCAGCAGGTAATGATGTTAAGACT
Organism: uncultured Bacilli bacterium; assembly: GCA_947588895.1. Taxonomy (GTDB): domain Bacteria; phylum Bacillota_I; class Bacilli_A; order RF39; family UBA660; genus SIG200. The sequence goes on from CANQBF010000074.1 coordinate 165, forward strand.
ATAGTATTTAATGTAAATAATGAAATTTTAAATAAAGATGATGAGATTATTTCAGCAGCTAGTTGTACTACAAATTGTTTAGCACCTATTGCAAAGGTATTAAATGATAATTTCAATATAAAACTTGGGTTTATGAGTACAATACACGCTTATACAAATGATCAAAATACTCTTGATGCACCACATAAAAAGGGTGATTTAAGAAGAGCTAGAGCAGCAGCATCTAATATTGTACCAAATAGCACAGGTGCGGCCAAAGCAATTGGTCTTGTCATACCTGAATTAAATGGTAAATTAGATGGAAGTTCTCAAAGAGTACCTGTTATAACTGGCTCTATTGTAGAACTTACATGTATATTAGAAAAAGACGTAAGTGTTGAAGATATAAATAAAGCTATGAAGAATTCTAGCAATGAAACACTAGGATATACAGAAGATGAAATAGTGTCAAGTGATGTTATAGGTATTACTTATGGTTCTTTATTTGATGCTACTCAAACTAAAATAATAAAGAATGCAGATAATAAAATTGTAAAAATAGCTGCATGGTATGATAATGAAATGAGTTATTCTTATCAAATGATTAGAACAGCAAAATACCTAATAGATATAATGAGAAAATAGTATAAGTAGGTGGTTATATGAAAAAAACAACATTAACAAGAGGTAAAATTTTAGTAATAGTTAGTATTATATTAATTATAGTATTTGTTATAATAGGCTTTAATGTTATAAAAAAAGTAACTATAAATAAATATAAAAATTTTGAAGAGGAAATAAAGATTGAGGCAGAAAATTATTTCGAAATAAAAAATCTTAAATTAGAGAATGGAGAAGAAATTAAAATAACGTTATCAGAATTAAAAAAACAAAACTTAATTTCAAATGAACTTCAAGGAAAATGTGATGGATATGCTATTATATCTAGTGAGAGAGATATTTATACAAATAAATATAGTATATATTATAGACCATATATAAAATGTGGCAAAATTTATTCTACACCTAATTATAGTGAATATTAATCCTTTACAAAAATATTATATTATGGTAGTATTATAGTGCAGTTTAGGGAGGATAATAATGACACTACAAGATGTTAAAAACAAGTATTTCTTTAATCATGCAGATTTTGAAGAATTTTTATCAGATTTAAGTAATATAAGTAAAGAAGAATTACTAATAATATCAGATAAAGTAAATTCTATTATTGAAAAGAAATCTCATGAACCTAGACTAATATATTCTATGAATAATACTAGTCAAATTAAAAGCAGTAACAAGTAACTTAAAAGTTACTTTTTATTTTATATAAAAATATGCTATAATCATTATAGTGATTATATTAGGAGGTATTATATGGAAGAAACAAAGTGGTTTAGTAAAGAAAAAATTATTATTTTTTCTTCTATTTTATTATTAATTATAGGTACAGTCGTAGGTATATTTATTTATAGATTAAATTTAAAAAATGATTATAAAAAATTTGAAACTCAGCTTAAATATGCTGCACCTAACTATATATTAAAAGAGAAAATAAAGTTAAATGATAATGAATGGCGAAAAATTAATATAAAGGATATTCTAGCTCAAAAATTGGTTATTAATAAGAGAGCTGATGATTGTGAAGGTTATGTAATTGTAGAATCAAACGATAAAAAGGAAAATAGTTACAATGCATATATTAAATGTAAAAAAATATATATTACTGATAATTATGGAACAAAACCAACTAGTAAAAAAGAAAACAATGATAAAACACAAACAGAAGATGATACTATTAAACCTGAAATAGAATTATTTGGTGATAAAAAAATAACTTTATATGTAGGAGATTCATATGATGAACTTGGTGCTATTGCAACTGATAATATTGATGGTGATATAACAGGTAAACTAAAGATAACAGGTACGGTTGATACAAATAAGAAAGGCACGTACGAAATTATATATAGTGTTACTGATAATGCTGGTAATAAAGCTACAGTAAAAAGAACTATAATAGTAGAAGAAAAAGAAAAAGAACCAACACCGCAGCCAGCTCCACAACCAACACCACAACCAACTCCGCAACCAACACCACAGCCAACTCCATCTATTGATACTACTAAACCTTTATTAATATTTAATGATGATAGTTTATATCAAACAATATGTGCTGGAACAAGTGTAAATATAAGTATTAATGGCCCATATGGTTATGTAGCTAGAGATAATGTAGATGGTAATATAACAAGTAAGGTAAAAATAACGGGTGATACAGGTATTATATCTAATGTTGGAACTTATTCTTTATATTATGAAGTATCAGATAGTTCAGGTAATACTACTTATAGAACTAAAAACTTTGCTGTTAAAAGCTGTTCATCAAATATTGAAAAACCAGATAATACTATATATGTTAGTAGTTTAAGTTTATCTCCTAATAATAGAACGATGACTATTAATACTACTTTTCAGTTAACTCTTACAATTAGTCCAAGTAATGCTACTGATAAGACTGTTAAATTTACTTCGTCTAATAGTTCTGTTGCAACGGTTGATTCAAAAGGATTAGTAACTGCAAAAGGAAAAGGAACTGCTAATATTATTGCAACTAGTACTAATGGTAAAAGAGCTGTATGTATTATAACTGTAAAATAAAAGGTTCAATTTTGAACCTTTTATTTATACTTTTTATATGTTATAATTTTTCTAGATGAGGATAAGAATATGAAAAAATTAGAAG
>CANQBF010000075.1 GCA_947588895.1 uncultured Bacilli bacterium
TGTATAAGAAATTTACCTTTTATATCTCCAAACTGTTCCATAAATGTTGGTAGTTGATGTACACCAAATATTAATAACCCTAATGCTGCTACCCTAATAAATAAGCCAATAAAAGTACTAAAAGTCTCTTTGTACCATTTATTAAGGAATTCATCTCCATTATAAATATAAGCCATAACAGATATTGGAGCAGTTAATTCAAGAAATGCTAGTTTTACAAATCTAAATGCTGTGTCAAAACAAAACAATATAAATAAATAAACAATAACAATTCCAGCTATTAAAGCAATCAATCCATCAAAATTTAATACATAATCTGTATCACCATTAGAATTTACATATGTTTCATTTATACTCTTTCCTACTTTATTAATATATCCTATATCTTCATTTAACATTGTATTGTAATTAGATTGAAGAGAATCAGATGTTGTTGTAGCACCTTCATTTGGATATAATAAACCCGATATTGTAATACCCGCAAGTACTTGACCAGCATTTGTACTTTCTGCAATATTATTATCACTAGTTTGTATTCCAATAAGTAGTTTTTCAATAAGAGAATTACTAATTACATACTCCTGAATTTCATATACAGCATCAAATGCAAAAGGTATAATTATAATTAGAAAAAGTGCGATAAATACTCTTTTAAGTACACCCGTAAATCCTTTTTTAGAATCCCATAATAAATCTGGATTAACAATAACTTGTAATAATTTTACACCAAATGTAAATAACATTACTACACTAACAAGTACATATATATTATTACTAAAATCCCTTATTAATTGAGAATCAAAAAATCTACTTTCAGCTAAATAATAAAATACTGAATATAATTTTGGTATCAATGGATAAATCCAATCACACAAAGTTATAATAATTCCACGTAGGACATTCATAAATCCATTCACATTATCCATATTTTACCTCCTATTCACCATTAATAATACATTTTAATATTGAAGTATTACTTGCATTTTCTAACTTTTCATCATTTGTTCCTGAGAATACTCCTAATATCAATCTAATAATTATAGGTATCAAAATCAATAACACAACAGCAAGTAACCTTTTTGGAAATTTTTGTTTTGCTTTTTTCATTTTTTCTTCATTGCTAGCTATAACAGCCATAGAATAATCAAGAACACCAAATGCTATAGTAATTATTGGAGCAGCAATTGTTATAATATTCCAAAATTGATGTAAGATAGAAAAATCTGAACACTTTGCTTTATATGGTTCAAATGTTATTCCAGCTAATGTTGGCGGATTTATTCTAGTAAGTTCATTTATTTTTTCTTTAATTATATCTTGTGCGCCACTTAATGCTTCACTATACATATTTTGTAAATTATTATATTCTTCTTCACCAATACAACCTTTAAAATCAACACTTTTTTCACATTCAGTCTTTGCTTGTTCATTAGTCATTGAAGAACACTTATTATTAGTATAATAACAACTATAACATTTTTGATAAACTGAAGATTTTTCACACTCACTTTTTGCTTGTGCTGGTAAATCAAGACAATATACTGAACATTTATTATTTAATAATTCATTTTGTCTATCATAAGCATTTTCTAATTTTCCTGAAGCTTTTTGAGATTCAGAACTCATACCAGCAAGTTTAACATACTCATTTAAAGAATCAAATTCATCACTATATTTACTATTTATTAATTGTTTTATCTTAGAATCATCACCTACTGATTTTATATACATAGAAAGTGAATATATATCATTCATATATGAACTTCTAGCAAAGAAGCATGATGAAACTATATCTTTATCATTTTTTGACAAACTAATATTAGGATAACTATTATTAGTAGCATAATCTATAAATTGATCAATCGTTGGAAATTCACTAGTATAATTTCCATAATTTTTATAATAAGACCATTTTGAACCACATGAACTTATTGCATTTGAGTTTTTACTTTCCATGTGACTATACCATGAAGGTAGTGTATTTTCAATATACTTTTTTTGTGTAGCGCTACTAAAGATATTTTTTCCATCTATAGTAGATTGATAAAGTGGAATAACAAATTTACCTGGACTAAAGTTTACAGTAGGTATATTACTACCATTACCACTATTTATTTTTATGTTAGTCAAAAAATCTTTTTCACTAGATGGTACTACTTCTGTAATAGTATCACCAAATACATATTTAATAACTATACCTGGCACTGAAACAAATGCTTCAGTAAACTTTGTATTACTTTCAAATGTATCATTATACACGTTAATATAGTCTGGACATTTATTATTATCATTAATATAATTATACATCTTTTTTGTTAGTTCAAGTTTATATGGTGAACCACCCTTATAATTAGTATAATTTAATATAAAATCATCATTTGTCTTCTGATATTTAACTGTGAAATAAGAATTTTCTACCTTTTCAGATTTACTAACTACTGTATCAGAATTAATATTTATGCCTAAATAAGGTAATTTATATTCACACATAGTTACTTCTGCTTTTGCATATATAGTAAATGAAAAAAAGATAAATATTGTAAATAATATATACTTAGTAATTTGTTTCATATTTATTCCCCAATTCTAGTTATAAATATAATATCACATTTAGTGCAAAAAAAAAAGAATATTTATATTCTTTTTACTAATTAACTTATTCTAAATCACCGCTAACATCAATTTTATTGTAAGTACCAGCTTTATTCCAGCATGCTTTCCACTCTGATGCATTATTAGTTACTAAGTTAATAACTAAATTTACTATAAATGGGATAAGAAAAACTATTAATGCAGAAATTAATCTTTGTACAAATGGTTTTTG
>CANQBF010000076.1 GCA_947588895.1 uncultured Bacilli bacterium
TACCAACTCCAAAAACTTATAAAAAAACATTAAAATAAATAAATTAAAAACATGCATAATATAAATGTATGTTTTTACTCTATAAACGAGGTGAATTTTATGCATAAATATTTATTTTCTGTTGTAATACCTATTTATAATTGTGAAAGTTATTTAAAAGAAGCTATTGAAAGTGTTATAAACCAAACTATTGGTTTTGAAAATATTGAATTAATTCTTGTAAATGATGGCTCACCTGATAATAGTGAAAAAATATGTTTAGAATATAAAAATAAATATGATAATGTAATTTATATAAAGCAAAAAAATTCAGGAGTATCAGAAGCTAGAAATAATGGACTTAAACATGCAACAGGTAAATATGTAAACTTTTTAGATAGTGATGATAAATGGGAAAAAGATGTATTTGAAAAAGCAGAAAAGATTTTTTCAAATAATAAAGATGTAAATATTATAGGTGTTAGACAAAAATATTTTGAAGCATTAAATCATTATTTAAAATCATTAGATTATAAATTTAAAGATAATGAAGATGGTGTATATGATATTATTGAAAATTATAATTATATACAATTAAGTGTAACAAGTGCTTTTATTCGTACTGAAGTAGCAAAATTATCACAATTTGATAAAAGAATTAAATATAGTGAAGATGCTAAATATTTATGTGAATTGTTTATAAATACTAAAAGTACAAAATTAGGTTTAATTTCTTCATCACTTCATTTATATAGAAAAAGAAAAGAAGGAAATTCAGCTATTCAAAGTAAAGACTATAAACTTGATTGGTATAATCAAACAGTTGAACTTTCATATAAATATGTATTAGATAAATGTAAAAAAGAATTTCCTGAAATTAAGAATTATATTTTATCTTATATAGTTTATGATTATCAATTTAGATTACTAAAAAATCTTAATAATATTCATGTATTAACAAAAGAAGATAGAGAGAAATATATTACAAATACAATTAATTTATTAAAAGAAGTAGATGATGAAATAATATTAAGTCAATATAGTATTAAAAATATTACTAAAGAATTAATGTTATTAAAAAAAGGAAATACACAAGATGAAATATTAGAAAAAATATTTAAATATAAAAAGAATCATAAATATCCAATAGGAGTTGAAATAAATTCATTAAATATTTTAGATAATAAGTTATTAATAGAAGGAAATATTAATTTATATTATAATTCTAAATTAAAAGCTTATATAAAAAATAATGATAAAAAATATAACTTAAAATTAGAAAAAAATATTTATTTAAGTCAAAATATGTTTGATGAAAAGCAATATAATATTAGATTTTCTTATGAAATACCATTAGAAAATAAAAATAATTTATCATTTTATATAAAATATAAGAATGAAGAAATAAAATTAATACCTGAATTTAAATATAATTCAAGAATTGGAAATTATAAAAATGCATATAGACAAATTTATAAATACAATATAACTTTAAATAAAACAAATATAATTGTATCTAAGAGAAATGCTTTTATAAGTGAAATAAAATTACAAATGTATTTATTAAAAACTAGAAAATTAAAAACAATAATTTATAGAGATATATGTTTAATTGCTAAGTTATTTAAAGGTAAGAAAGAAATATGGATTTTAAGTGATCAAATAGATAAAGCCGGAGATAATGCAGAAGCATTACTTAATTATTTAATTAAAGTAAATAATCCAAATATAAAATTATATTTTGCTTTAAGCAAGAATAGTAAAGATGTAAATAGAATATCTAAAAAATGTAAAGTGTTAAATTTCAAAAGTTTTAAATACAATATTATATTTACAATGGCAGATAAAATAATATCATCTCAAGCAGAAAAATATGTATATTCAGCTTTTGGATCATATAAAGAATATATGTCTAATTTATTTACTTTTAAATATATATTTTTACAGCATGGAATTACTGATAAAGATTTATCAGTTTGGTTAAATAAAAATAAATTTCAATTTGATTTATTTTTTACATCAACAAAAAAAGAATATGATTTAATAGTAAATGATCCTATATATGATTATGATGAAAAAGTAGTAAAATTAACAGGATTTCCAAGATATGATAATTTAAAGAGTAGTAAAAATAAATATCATTCAATATTAATTGCTCCAACTTGGAGAGCATCTTTAGTTCCACAAGTAAAACCTGGAACTCAAAATAGAGTATATAATGAAGAATTTAAGAATTCAGAATATTATAAATTTTACGATAAATTATTTAAAGATAAAGAATTTATAGATACATTAAAAAAATATAATTATAAAATTAGATATGCATTACATTATTGTTTAAGATGTCAATTAAAAGATTACAAATTATATGAAAATATTGAATTAATAGATTATCCAAATTATCAATATGAATTTACACATAATGATTTATTAATTACAGATTATAGTATAGCTGATGCTGATTTTGCATATTTAAAGAGACCAATAATATATAATCAATTTGATAAAGATGAATATTATAAAAGCCAAATGTCTGAAAATAATTATTATGATTATGAAAAAGAAGGCTTTGGAAAAGTTGTATATGATTATGATTCTTTAAAAAATGAAATAATTAATTTAATTAAAAATGATTGTAAGAATTCAAATAAATATATTAAAAGAATAGATAATACTTTTAAATATATGGATCACAATAATTCTAAAAGAGTATATAAAGAAATATTAAAATTAAAATAGTAAGTAAGGTAGGAAAAATAT
>CANQBF010000077.1 GCA_947588895.1 uncultured Bacilli bacterium
TAGATTTTATATAAAATCATGGATTTAATAACTTAAAAACGCATACTAATTATAAATAAACAAGTGTGTTTTTTCATTTACAAAATAAAACTACTCTCAATTTAAATTTGATAGTAGTTTTTATATATACTCGAATAATTTTCCAGGTTTCATATCAATCTAGTTAAGCTGATTTATCTAAAAATAAACTATTATGTTTTTAGTGATAGCTTTCTTGTTATTATACCACTTCACATAAAAAACAATAAATAATAATTTTTAAGAATCTAAATTTTCTTAATTTTAATATCCATATCTATTTTCTTTTATAATAATATTGATCATCTTTATAATGCTCAAATCCTGCCTTTTTAATTGCATTAATAGAATTGATATTATCTTCCTCAATTCTTGCAACTACCTCATTAAATTGAGGATATAAATTAAGTAAATATTCGCTAAATTCTTTTTCGAATAATGAACCTAATCCTTTCCCTCTAAATTTAGGTAACAGACCTAATCCTATTTCTATTTCTTCTAATAAAATTTCATTATCTCTTTTTTCTTTTGGATGATAGTTTAAAAAAGATAATCCTATTAATTCATTATTATATTTAACAATATAACAATTTGTTATATTGTCTTCTTTATTCTTTTCAATATTTCTTTTAACAAATCTTTTTACATCCCTACTAATTAATTCACTATTTGGCGAATTAATAATTTTATCAAGGAATATTAAATGTTCTTTATTTTCTAAATCAAAAATTATTAATTCAAAATTATCAGTTAACATATTAAACCTCCTATATTTTATTATAATTATATAATAACTTCAATCATTTTAAAATTCGAACTATAATAGCTCAAGCTATATATCAATCACTAAATATATCTTAGCAGAAAAAGAAAAAAGCAGCAATCCATTCTTCTTACTTTACATAACCAATTTCTTAAATTTAATTATTAATGTACTAGGGCAGTTTATTGTTTTTTCTTTTTTTCCAAAAAGTACTTTTATATCCATTTACATCGTCTTTTAAAACAGTTTCTTCTTCAAGTAAAGTATCCACATACAATCCAGCCTCTTTAGCAGTATTGATTATTGTAGAAATCATTAAATTTTTTTGAACTAATTTTATTTTATCAGAACCTTTTGTTATTATCTCACTATCCTCTTTAAAATAAGATTTATTAACTACAACTTTATCATTAATAATATCTAAACAATAGTAAAAAGGATGAGTCCAGCTAATAATAATTGATCCGCTATCATTTAAATATTTATAAGCATTTTTTAGTGTACTTAGTAAATTTGAATTATAACCAATACTAAAGATAAAAATAATATAATCAAAATAGTTATTTGGAATATTTACTTCCTTTTCTATAGATGATATAAAAAAATTATTTTCATACATTGGAAATCTTTTTTTTTGCTTTCATTATTTGTTCTTTTGAAATATCAATTCCCCAAATTTCAGAAGCGCCTTTTTTATATAAATATTCTAATGATTTACCTTCCCCACACACTATATCTAATACTTTTTTATTATTTAAATCATTCATAAGTCCAATTTCATTTTCATTTTTCTTTAAAAATGGCCCATATTCTGGCAAAATTGTATTTGCAAAAAGTATTAAATTATTCCATCCTTTTCGATTTATTTCTATAAAATCGTTATTAGTTATTTTCTACCTCTCTTAAACTTTTAATTAATTCTTTTGGTTTGTTATTTTTTATTCGATTAACAAAATATAAAGCATTACTATCTAGTTCTTCTAAAGTGGTATTTTCAATTATATAATCTTAAAAATAATTATCAACATTAGCACTTATGAAAAAGTATACTAAAAATGAAGCACCTAGTAGTAATATTATAGATATTGTTACTTCTTATTTATATATAAAGTTTTTAAATTTATTCATAACATACCTTCATACTATTATATACATTATTATTAAAACATTTTTTTTAGATAAAATCAATTAATAACGAAAAAAATTATGAATTGTTAGTCATAATTTTCTTATTTTCCATTAAATTGATGATTTCAATAAGTCTTTTCATTTTTATATCATTGTTTTTTATTATATTTACCATAGACACCACATTTGCGACTATGATTTTTCTAACAAAAGAAAAAAATAATCTTTCGATTGATTCCTATATCAAAAGTTCGAATAGTTCGAACAGATTTCACAATGGTGCCATAAAGGAAGGAGTACAACAACTTTTAATCTTTAATTTTATTTAATATTTTCATAACTTCTTCATATACTTGTAATTCTTTTTTAGTACCATCATTCCTAAATGGAGATACAAAATCCTCAATTTCTGATAAAACTAAATCAATATTATTTTTATCTACTTTATCTTTAATAATTTCTAAACATGTATTTTTGTATCCTCTTATTGCACAACCTGCTAATGCTTTATAATAAGACACTGTTGGTAACTTTGATTTTTTATATAAATCTAAAGCAATTTCATCAGTTACTTTTCTAGGATTATGTAAGATTATTTTATTACTTCTAAATACTCCATGAGGAGCCGATTTACTAGGACAATCTATTAACTCTGCATCATCAGGAATTTCTACATCATATAATGTATCCCCTCTTATTAGCCATCTTAATATCTTATCTTCTGTACTA
>CANQBF010000078.1 GCA_947588895.1 uncultured Bacilli bacterium
CGATGGTGCAGAACGGATAGTTGGCGGATTCCGCCCCCGCCTTGGTCAGTGAATTGAACAGTGTGCTCTTCCCGACGTTGGGAAGGCCGACGATACCCAGTTTCATTGTATGCTGATCTCCTTCTAGTGTTCCGTCATATATTTTTCCAAAAACTTCAAGATAGTATAGCACATCAGACAGGAAAAGTAAATTGCCGAATCACGGCTTTTCTGTTCCCGGTATCCCGAAATATATTTTTTTAAAAACTCCATATAATCACCATATTAAAATTATAACAAATATTTAAATAAAAAAGAAGTATTACTTCCTTCTATTTTATAAATTATTTAAATATTCGATAGCGTCTTCTAAAGTACTCACTTTAATAATATCAATATCTAAATCTCTTTTGGTCTTAACATCAACGGCTTCTTTATAATTTTCTTTTGGACAAAAGAAGATATCCATACCATTTTTACTAGCTCCCAAAACTTTATATTTAACGCCACCAATTTCACCAACTGTACCATCACTTTCAATAGTACCAGTTCCCGCAATATCATAACCTTTAGTAATATCATCTTCCGTTAAAGCATTATATACTTGAAGAGCCATCATAAGTCCCCCACTACTTCCTGATTCACTATCTTTCATCTTGATATCAACTGGAATTTCAGTTTCATATTCATATCTTGGTTTAAATGCTAAACCTATTTTTAATGATTTATCTTCTTTTTCATAATAAACATAAGCATATCTTTCATATTGTTTACCATTATTTTCAACTTTTATTGCTACTTTATCGCCCTCTTTTAAAGTATTAATATATTCTTTTAAATCATCTAAAGATGTAACTTTATGTTTATTAATACTTATGATTTCATCTCCTACTTTAGCATCCGTTTTAGCACTTTCACTTAAATAAATAACAGAATTTATTGTTTTAGTTATTTTAATATCATAATCTGATTCATTAAAAGCTGCAATAATAGCATTATCTATTCCTTCTTGCAAATATACTTTTCCGGTTTCAATTGCTTTATCAAAATCATCTTCAACTGTTACTTCTTTTAGGGGCATTAAATCCCAATCAGGAATAATATAAGAAAGTAAAACAATGGGTATAGAACCTTTCATCGCTGTAACATAGCTCATTGATAAACTACCTTTTTGGGTAAATTCTTTATCAATTTTTACTCTTTCTTTAACATCAATTGTACCACCACTTCTATATATTATAAAAGGAAGTTCATAATTACAAACAATTATTAATAAAATGACTGCAATTAAAAATTTATAATTTTCTTTTAAAAATTTTTTGATACTTTCATATACTTTATTAAGCATAATTTTATCACCTAATACATTATAACACATTGAGGTATTCTTATGAATAAAATTAAACAATATTTCACGATATTTTTATTTTTTTTAATCTTTTATTTTCTTTTTAAATATAATTTTATTTTAGAAAAATCAGTTAATAATGCTTTTATTTTATGGATTTCCAAAGTATTTCCTTCTTTATTTTTAATCTTTATTTTAAATGATATTATAATTAATTTAAATATTCTTGATGTAGTATCTAAACCATTTAATAAACTATTTAATTTTATTTTTAAAACTCATAATCAAAGTGGTAATGCTTTTTTATTATCTTTAATTAGTAGTACACCTACTAGTACTTATGTTATTAAAACGATGACTGAACAAAATAAAATTAGTATTGATGATGCTAATAAATTAATGAAATTCACTTATTTTTCTAATCCATTATTTTTATATAATATTTTATTTTTATCTTTTAATAAATATATCGTAATTAAAATAATATTAATTCATTATTTAAGTAATATTATTATTGGCTTAATATATCGAAATACTAATTCTAATAATGTAAATATTAATTCTAATAATTGTTCTAAAAATAATATATTAACTATATTACCAACATCTATCAAAAATAGTATTAACACGCTTTTAATGATTTTAGGCACAATTACTTTTTATATGATAATAACTAATTTATTAACTAATATTTTAAATTTAAATATTCTAAATTCAACAATTATTAAAGGTATATTAGAAATTACTCAATGTTTAAATATATTAAATAAAATACCATATAAAAGCATAATAAAAGAGATTATTGCAATCTCTATTATATCTTTTGGGGGTTTATCTATTCACACCCAAGTATTATCTATTGTTAATGATACTGACATAAAATATATAAATTTCTTAAAAGGACGTTTATTACATGTTTTAATCAGTACATGTGCCTATATAGTGATTAGAAATATCACTATTTAATAAATTAGCCGTTTCGCTAGTAATATCAGCAGTATTTCCTACTCCCATAATTTCTAAGTCATCAACTAGATTATTATGTTTTTTTGTATTTCTTTCTTGATATACTTGATTATAAACACTAATAGCTAGTTTAAAATAAAATTCTCCATTATTACCTTTATGACTTATAAAGTTTACGCATTTATCAATATTTGTTCCTTTCATTTGCCATTTATTAAGATGACCATTAATATCGTTATATTCTAAATAATATTTATTACCATCTAAAGAAATACTT
>CANQBF010000079.1 GCA_947588895.1 uncultured Bacilli bacterium
CTCTAATTATATTAAAATTAATTCAACAATAGAGTTAATTTTTAGGTAAAAATCTCCTTACTTATTCTACACTAACTGTTTTTTAGATAAGATAAAATTGTTGTATCATAATTTTTTTCCTTCTTCGCCCACTTTAAATTAAAGAGAATTGATAATTTTCTAAAATAAGGATCGTTGATAAAATTAGCATCATTTGTTATATCTTTTAAATTAGTAAGATAAGGAGTACCAAGTAAAATTGTATTGCTCTTTGGATTTAAGCACTTTTCTAATAAACCAACTAAAAACAATTGATAAATCATTCTATTACCTGATACAATAATCTTTTCATTCTCACTAAAGTTTGCCAAATATGTTGCCCATAAAAAATCTATATCTATATTATAATATGTATTATTATATTTCAATTTTATACCAGTATCTCTTTTCCTTGATATGGTAACATAAGAATTCATAACAATGCTATCATAAGTTTTAGCATCATTATTTAAAAATCTAGGCAAAAATTTTATATCTTCTCTTTTTATATCATAAGGACTGAAAACAAGTATTTTTTCATTATATTTTTTACAAATACTTCCACAGCATTTACAAACTATATTTCCATCTTTATATGCAAATTTTAAGTTTTGTTGATTGCATGAAGATATCTTACTTTCCTCTATTTCAACAATTCCACAATCACACATATATAAATACGAGTTTATTTCATGTATATAATTATTCTTAATTAATTTCTTTATATTGTCTAAAAGTGCATCAATATTATCTTTATCATACCAAATTTTATCATATTTTATATTATTAATTTCTAAAGAATTAACATAATTTTCAAGTATTAATTCTCTATCATTAAATGAATCTAATAAATTAACACAATGATAATATATCGCATCATATATATTTCTTAATGTCTCACATATAATAGGAGTAACAAATTTACCATAATTATTTCCATCAACAGGCATCATTGGTAATGTTAATATTGCTCTATTCATAATTCAGCCCCATTTCATTAAGATTTAATAAAATAACTTCTTTTAACTTTTCCCATTCTATATTTAATTTTTCTAAATTATAATTTATTGATTCATAATTATTTAAACCATAATTGATATGATTGTCATAACAATAAATTGTTAAATTTCTTAAAGTCCACATATATTTATATATTTCTTTAAATATATTGTTATTTATATTGTTTTTTTTCATGAAATCATGCATATCATATAAATTTATATATTTAACGTTATATCCACTATATAACAATTTCAATCTTAAAATAGATACATATTCATAAATTGTATCGAACGCTGTACTTTGATAATCTTTTTTTATTTTTGAAATCACATTTTCATTTTGATTAAAAATTAATTTATTAAGTCTATCTTTTAATTTAACTATTCTTTTTATAATATATTTTTTATTAATCATTGAACATTCAATATCATAAATTTTGTCATACATATTATTAAAAACATTTTCTCCATATATAATTTCAAAACAATGTAACCATTCTAAATTATCTTTTTTTATTTCTTTACTTATATATTTATCTAAAGTGCTAATATCCCTAGAATTATTATATTGCAAAAAAAATCTTCTTTTTTTACCTTCTTTATATGAATAATTAATTTTCCTATTTAAACAACTAATTGTAATTTTCAATTTCCCTTTTGACATTTTTGATGTAATATATTCTTTATAATTATCAGAAAAATTTAAAATAAATGTAGGGTCTATACAATCTCTAGACTTATTAACAATTCTTGATATTATATAGCAAATAATTTCTTCATATAAAAAATTATAATTATCGTTTTTATAAAATATATGTAAATCTATATCACTAGACATTTTGTTAGTCCCTCTAGCATAACTTCCTGAAAGGAATACACATTCTATATTTTTAAGCTTATCTTTATAAGTATTTATAACATCATTAATAATATTTATGATTAATTTTTTTTGACTTTTTATTAACATTATTAATTTATAAAAATCATATTCATTAGATCCTTTTCTTTCTAAAAAATATAAATTGTCTATATCTTTTGAATATTTACTCTTTAATTCATATATTAAATTATTAATTTTATTGAATTCAAAACTATTTATTTCAAATATATAACTATTATTTTGAGTTACATTTTTTATATTGTTCAATATATCACCCTTTTATATCAATTTAAAAAATAGAGAACTTAAAACAGTACTCCTTTAATTAAAAATAATAATTCACTAATTTAGGGCATATTTTACCATTTTTTGCCATATTTGTCAATTGCTTTTTATACAATTGTTAAAAATATATAATACATAGTGACCCCATGGTTATTATGTATTTTTTGTATTTTGATATATAATATGTGGTTATAGATTGGAGGTGAAATTTATGTGGACAAGTTATAAAGAACTCTATGATAGTATTGATAATGAAAAAGTATTAGTCGATAAAAGATTAGAGTTGGTTAGATATTCTAATGAAAATGGTATTAAAGTAGCTGCTAGATTTTATAAATGTTCCAAAAATACTATTAAAAAATGGTGTAGAAGATA
>CANQBF010000080.1 GCA_947588895.1 uncultured Bacilli bacterium
TGTAATTATTGGCATTAATTACTCCTTCATTATAATTTACTAATTCTGCTTTTACATTAATTGGCAAAATTATTGCCGCTAAAAGAATTATATATATATATATTGCGCGGACTATTTTCATATTATTATCACCTACTATAATAAAATAGTATCATTTTTCACATTCTTTTTCAATAAAAATTATTAAAAATAAAAATTAATTCTATTTTTATCGAATTAATTTTTATTATATTATTTAATCATTTTTTAACTTTTTTATTAGTTTGTTTATCACTATATTTTTCAATTTTATCATACTCATCACTCTCTAGTTCATAGTATTCTTGATTTCTTGTATTAATACATTTCATTTTATATAGTAATTTGTTTTTAGTACTAAATTTATTATTCATAAGCATAACTATTCACCATTAAATATTATGCTTACTTTATATAAATTTATACCATTAAAGTCCAATTAATTCTAATTTACTAATATCATTTTTGATTTTACTTAAAGTATCACTATCTACACTATTTAATAATTTTTTTATTCTATCCTCTTCTTCATAAAATATATCACTTCTATATAATAATATATTTTTAATATTAAATCCCTTTGAATTAAATAATTCTATAATATTAGTTATTTTATTTTTATGCATATTTATAAATACTTTATCCATATCATCTAATTCTTCTTCTAATTCTTTTATATCTTCATTTGTTAAGTTAAATTTCTTTAAATAATTCATTATATGCTCCTTTCAATAACAATATCTTTTAATAAATCAAAGGAATTTTGATCTAAATAACTACCTCTAGTAATTGAATATAATAATGCATCTTCTTCATTATGAAGATTACTATTATATAATGCAGAATAATTTTTAAGTACTTTAAGTCTTGATATACATATTCCTTCTATATCATAAATAAAATCATTAATTTTATAATTATTTTCTAAATTTTCTATTTCTTCTAATTTAAATACATCAAAGTTTATTATTCTATTTTCATCATTCATTACACTTTCAAAAATACTATTATTAGATATTAAATTATCAATATTTACAAATTTATCTTTAACAAATTCTTTAGCATTTTTATATTTATTTATATCAGGAATTAGTGGAAAACTTTGACCTTTATTATATGCAAATCTAGTTATTTCACTTTTTAATTGTCCTGTTCTTACACCATTAAATTGTGAAAATATAGTTTTATAATATTCTTCTGGTGAAACATTATTTTTTATATAACTAATTAAAGGATAAACATTTGTAAAACCTAAAAATGAAGGTTCTTCTTTTGTATAATTTGGAAGAGATGGATTATTTAATAAACCAAGCTCTATACATTTATCTAATTTATCTTCTAAATTACTTTTTGTAAATACTGAAAATACTTTAAATTCTTTTATATTAGTATTATCAAATATTTCATAATCATCTAAAGTATTATAAGATTTAACTAAATCTTCATGATGCATTCTTAATACTTTAACACAAGAATTCTTACTATTTATAAAAGATACATCAAATCCTCTTTCTTTTAAGAATTTTTCATTTTCAATAATTTCTTCTAAAGTTGAGTCTAATGTTGATGCGTACAATGGATTAGATTTTTTATCATAATTATTTAATTTAATATCTTTATTAACCCAAATAGAAGGTATTTCATAAAATAATTTATAATTTTTATTTTCACTCATTAACTTTTCATATGTTTTAGAAACTGAATCTATATCTCCATATGTACAAATACATAATAAGTCATTAACAGAAAAATTTTTCAAAATATCTTTTTCTTTAAAATATTTTAAAACTTTTCTAATTTTATTACTATTTGTATGAGATAATATTAAATCTCTATTTGAATTTATTAAATTAAATATTTCTTCATTTATAACATATTTTTTAAAACAATTAATTATATTTTCTAATGTATCAACTTCTAATTCTTTTTTATTTTCAAATAATTCAATATTATATTTTCTAAATTCTATTAATAATTTACTTTTATATTCAAAACTTAAATTTTCATCTTTAACAAGTTCATTTATTAAATTAAAATCTTCCTCATTTAATAATTCTTTATTATCAATTATTTTTTTATTTAATTCTTTTAATTTATTTTCTAAAGTTTCTACATTTTCAATATCATCTATAGCTACTAAGTCTTCATTTATTTCTTGATCTAATCTTTCATATAAATCTTCTAACATAGATATTATATAATCATAATATAATTTTTGTCCTTTAGTTAAATCAATATTTAATTTATTATTATATTTACCAATTAATACTATTTTAATTATTCTAGATGCTTCTTTCATTTCTCTATTATTAATATCTTCATATTTAGATAAAACATCAATTAATTCTTCATAATTAATATCAATAAAAGCAGTATAATTATTTTTTAATGTTTTAAATACTTCTAATTTTTCAAGTTCTACTCCTTTTGTATTTAATTCATTTTTCTTATTTAATAATTCATTACGTAATTTATCTAATTCATTAATTCTAATATTAATTAAATCTTGCAAATTCATG
>CANQBF010000081.1 GCA_947588895.1 uncultured Bacilli bacterium
TATAAATTTCACTAAGTTTATATATTTCATCAATAACAACTCTAGTATCTTCAACCGCTTCACTCATAAATGGTGTTTTATCTAATATTTTATTAGCAAGAACTGATTCATCAATACCACTTACTTTTAAAAATGGTTGAGAAAATGCAAAAAGTAAAATAAACACTATAATATAACTTTCAACAAATCCAACTATTCCTCCTAATATTTTAGAAATAAAGCCAAATATAATAGTAAGTTTTAATACACCTTCAATAATACCACTTATTTTTAATAATATTCTAAATATTAAATATAGTATTATAAATACTAAGAAAAATGCTATTAACTCATAAAGTAATATATTTAAAATTGATACACCTCTAAATACACCACTGAAATTGAAAAATGGTAGATTTTTATATAAAAATGTAGAAACAGGTATTCTTAAATGAAATGAAGCAACAACTATAGCAACAAAACCAACTAGCAAAACTGTTTGTTTAAAGAAACCTCTCCTAAGCCCTGACATAATTCCTAAAATTAAAACTATAATAATAATTGCATCTAATATACTTATACTCATTAATCTATTCCTCCTAAACTAAGTATATATGGGTAATCTATACTTCCATCACCACTTATTACTTTTACATTTTTATTGATTGTAATTACTGGTCTTACTCCAGCTTTGTTTGATACCTTACTTTCATTAATAACATCATTATTTACTACAAAATTATATGCATCACTTCCATTATAATATGCAGGTGTCATAGTCCAATATGAATCATTAAAACTTAAGAAACTATTATCTTTATATATATCAAGTCCTGCATTTATAAGTTCATTTTTAGTAATTAATGCTATTGGATAAGTAAGCACTTTACTACCATACTCATTATTTACTGTAAGCCTATCATTTATATTATAACACTCATAACTAATTTTATTATTATTCATTTCATAATAACCAGTATTATTATTTGCAAAACCAAGTGTTCCATATAATACTCTATTATATGTAAATTCTTTAGTCATTCTATTATTACAATAAACTGTATCACTAGATATATAATTTTTTAAATCACTTAAATTCTCTTTAAAATAATTTTCTAAATAAATTTTAATATCACTAGAAGATGTATTGATATGTTCTAACTTATAATCACTACTACTAACTGTTCCATACATAAATCCAACATATGCATTTGAATTAGACTTACTATTAAATACACTACTTTCAACATTATCAGTAACACATATATTATTTTCATATTTACCATTATATATCAATCTAATACCATTATCAGTAGTTGTTCTATTTATTCTATAACAACTATCACCTAATACTACATTATTTTTTAAATCTTTATTTCCTCTATAAAAGTATATAATTCCACCATTTATACTATTATTCGTATAATATACACCATTATTATTTAAATCATTTAAATCAATATTACTAATAGAAGATATTACACTATTTTCAATAAATTTACCAAGAGAATCTTTTTCATAAATATTTTGCCCTACATTAATATTTTTAGATGGTACAATTGCTATATTAGATGAAAATGTTTTATTCATATTATTACTTTGATCTGTATCTGTCTTAAGAAAAGTAATAATCATTTTATATGAATGAGTTGTTCCTTTTTTTAGTTTTATATTGCTTGCTATTAATTCATCTGTTGTAGGAATAATACTATCAATTCTATATGCTCCTAAATCATTAACTTCATAAATTGTATATACTAAATCATTTGGATTTTCAAAATTATTAACTACATTTTCAAGTTTAATATCATAATAAATATCATAATTTCCTTTATTTTTAATAGTAAATGTTTTAGTAATGCTATCTCCAGTATATGCATTTAACATTGTGACATTACTTGTGTCAGTATATACAACATCAGTATTACCATCAAATGTATCTAAACTTATTTTCTTACTTTCTCCAAATACATTAACAGAAAAATATGCATATGTACACATTAACATAAATATAGAAATTAATATAATACCAAAACTAGCAAGTATCATACTTAATTTATAATTATTCATAATATCCAATCCTTTTATTATTGTATTATTTATTTTTAACCTATGATAATTATATAATTAATAAGCTTTTTTTTCAATAAAAATTGAAATAATTACATTAATTTGATAAAATACTTGTGAAGGAGAAAAGAGTTATGTTAAAGGAAAAAGATATACTTGATGAAAGAAAGTCTAAAATATTAAGACAAAAAAGTAATGAAGTAACTTTTCCAATGAGCGAAGAAGATATTTCCCTAATAAATGAAATGGTTATGTATTTAAGACTTAGCCAAGATGAAGAATATGCTGAAAAAAATAATATTAGAGCTGGTATGGGACTATCTGCTGTACAACTTGGAAAACTTAAAAGATTTTTTGTCATTTCATATAAAAAAGATGATGGAACATTTGAAGAATATAAAGTTGTTAATCCTAAAATAATATCTAATTCTACCGAAATGATATATGTAGAAGAAGG